>CAMYNZ010000052.1 GCA_947259865.1 uncultured Desulfobacterales bacterium
TAAAAAAATAAATAATTACATTCTGATTGGCATCTTGCTGGCCATCGGATATGTACTTGCAAGCCAACACATCATAATCGTTGATAAGGACTTCAAGTTCTTAAAAAAATCCTATCTGAGCTTCGAATATACCTTTAACATCATTACCGATAAAAAGCCGGAACATGTCATGCGGATTGATTTGCTGCGGGAAGCCGGAATCGGCGATTATATGGTCGAGATGGAAATGTTGACGGAGGTCGAAAAGGACGCCCTGGAAGAAAAATATGCGTATGAAACGGACTAGAAACTAGCTATTGGCAAGCATATCTGCAAACACCACCAGCATTCCGCTCATTTTTGGCGTCATCTCTTTAAATTGAATCCCCAAAGCCAGTGTTTTTTCGCCTTCAAAGGAAACATTGCGTGTCCAAACAATCTTTCCCCAAACATTGAGTGAAAAAGCTTCGCCCGGAAACGATATGTTAATCTTTGCATCCTTTAAGGTTTTAAAAATAGAAGTAATATTGGCATATTTTGCATCCAGCACCACACAGACGCCACCAACCGAAATATCACGGGAGTATCCATCAAGAACGAATGGATTGGTGTCTAGCAGGCCATCTGATTTTTCCGGGTAAACCTCCAAGTTCATCCGAATCGGCAGGGGATGTCGTTTTTGTCTGCGAATATTTTGCACTGCTTTTTTGTCAGTTGCGGCTGTATTTGCCCGGTAGAGATTGACAATACCCTGGCCGATATTTGGATATTTTTTACACACCTCCAGCAGCCTTGGCCTGGATATCTTGCCCAGCTCTACCGCGGTTATGGCTTCCGTAAAGGATAGTGATACTTTCTTTTTCTTAAATGGAATAATATCACCGAAAATACTGTTTTCACTCAGGTACATGGTGAGCGGACGTCGGGATTTTTTGGGGTCGATTACCGGCTTATTGATAGTTTCTTTGACGGTCCCGGTGGCAATAAAGTAGATATGATCCTCTGCATCTCCAATCCTTTTTATCATTTGGCCGGCAGGCAGTCGTATCCTGGCCATCCGATTGGTGACTGCCACGATTTCAGGATAAGACAGGCTTTTGAAAAATACCTGAAGGGGGGTAAACTCAAAATTTGCCTCTTTCAGAATGTCGTAGAACGGGCGAGCTTGCTGATGGGTGGGTTTGACGAGCCGCCACTCCATGACTTTGTTCAATAGGGCCGGCAGCAGCATACCCGAACCAATATAGAGCCCTGCCGCCTTGCCATAGAAATTAGCGGCCTCCTGCACAGAACTTTTTTGCGCCAGCAGATCGGCAAAGGCGCTGTGCAGGGCCGGATTGTCAGGAAATATCTTTAGCATATTTTTGAATTCAGACACGGAATCAATTGAAATCGATCCGTCAATAATGTGCCGGGCGATACTTCGGTGCTTGTTAATTAGGTTTTCCAATCATTGCTCCCGAATTATATCCAGGGTTTTCCGGGCAATATCATTATCCAACAAACACGCCAGAGCACTGATGAAATTATTGGGTGCCTGTTTGAGTCTGAGTTCCTCCAACCACGTATTTAAGGCCGATTTTCTGTGAAAGTGGTCCAGCCTCAGAATTGATTCCAAGGTATGCCGTATCTGGGGCTCTTCCATAACCACTTGAACTAACCGTATAAAATCGTCATTTTGCGTGAAACATGGCTGTTTTTTTTCAAATACATCCATACCGGAATATATCCTTTACCCGTCACCCGGATATCGTCAATCGATCTATATATTAACACTTTATACTGAAAGGAATCAACCGGTAAGCGAGCTGGCCTAAAAGGTACAAACCTGATCGGGGTAATTTAATCGGATCTTTATTTCGACCGTTACGCCAGGTTTTTTCTACTCTCGAATGAGTCTCTACCTTTGCGAGCTATGAGCGGGACGATGATTGCTGGAGCGGGCCAAAGAAAGGCATGATCTCAAGCGAGTTGCCATCTGTGGTGAATTCTATGGCCCCGGAAATGTCGGTCCGAAAGATCCGGCATCCTCTACCCCTGTACCTTGCAAGTACACTCGGATGGGGAAAATTGAAAGGATTTTTCCAACCCGCTGAAATTACAACAATTTTTGGCTGAACTGTTTCTATAAATTTTTCGGTGCTTGAGGAAATGCTTCCGTGATGGGGTGCCAGAAGGACCGTGCTTTTTAGGGCCTCTCCAGCTAAAGTGGCCAGTTCCTTTTCAGCCCTTGCCAGAATGTCCCCCGGAATCAAAAAGGATTTCGCCCCGAATACAGCCTTGACCACCATAGAGTTATTATTAGACGTTCGCCATTCATCGTTTTTTCTTTTCTCCAGAAAGTCTTTGGGTGGATACAGAATTTCTAGTTTTACACCTTTGATCTCACAGGTTCTGGGCAGCTGCTGAAAACGTGATAAAATAATTTTCTTTTCGGCAATTACATCCATAAACTGACGATACCCGACTGTCTTTCTGGCTTCGTTGTTGGTCCAGATGTTTTTTACATCAAAATGCCGGGCAATATAGATCAGGCCGTTTAAATGGTCGCTGTTGGGATGCGAAAGAATAAGGGTATCAACACTTTTAATTTTTTTGCGCCATAAAAACGGTGCAATCACCCGGGCACCGACATCAAAGACCGTGTTGTCCGAAAACCCTCCACCGTCTGCCAAAACACAATACCCGCCCGGCAGTTCCATCAAAACCGCGCTGCCCTGCCCCACATCGATAACGGTCACCCTGAAGTCATCCCGTCCAAATCTTTGATACAACCAAAAGGTGACATCAAAGCACAGCACCAGGATAACGACGCCGGCAATCAGCTTCGCAAAATCACTCTTTGACGGGGCTTCCGGCCGCCAGCGCTTTAATAGGCCACGGATTTGTAATCCCGTCTTTTTGATAGCGCGTTCATGCGGCTTTAATTGAATTTTTTCATCCGGGGGCCAATCACTTTTATCTGAAGCGAGACTTGCCTGCTCAGACCCCGGGCAGGCTGAAGTTTTTGATTTCAAATTCAGCAATGCCCAAGCAAAAAGGTAATAGCACGTAATTTCCAGCAATGAGGGTGTAATGGTTTTTAGAGCCGCAAAAGGCAGATCAGAGAAAAATTTAACAACCTGAATGCCCTGGATCAGGACGACGGCACTGGCGTTGATGACCCAGGTGGCGGTTACGATGCTCAGGGGTGCGATAAATACAGCCAACAACCCGAGCGGCACGGCGATAAAACCAATAATCGGGACAATGATGAGGTTAGCCAAAACCCCGACCAAAGATATTTGATTAAAATAAAACATCACCAGCGGCAGTGTACCAAGAATGGCAAAGACAGAGACGAGGGAGAAGATGGTGATCTTATTCAGGGCCTTATGGCGCCAATTTATTTTCGAAAGATGGTTACCCCATATACCCCTGACCCGAACCCGGGAAAATCCATATATTATGGAAAGAACCGATACGAATGAAAGTTGATAGGAAATTGAGAATAGCGACGGGGGATCTATAATAAGAATCACCATCGCCGCCAGGGCCAAGGTGTTCAACAAATCCTGATCCCTTACCATAAAAAAGGCCATCAGAAACACCACGACCATGATGAGGGCCCTTTGGGTTGACGGCGACATCCCGGCAAGTACGGCATATGCCAAGATGGGGAAAAAAGACAGCAATGCGGCACCTTTCCGGGTCCAGGCCTTCAAAAGTAAAACCCTGAAGCGCGATAACAGCCGGGAAAAAAGCAGAAAAGCGGCAGTTGCGACGATGCCGATATGAAGCCCTGAAATGGCCAGCAGATGACCCACCCCGGCACGATTAAAGGCCTCGCGCAGCAAGGGTGGAATTTGATTTCTATCGCCGGTAATCAGGGCTTTCAACACACCACGGTGCTCACCCTCAGGGGTCTTTTTGATGAGCATTGAAATCTTGCCGCGGCAATTGTCCATGAATTTTTGAAATGTCACTGCAGGGGCTCTTTTCAGCAGGACAATCCTGTGGCCTTGGGTTGATGATGCGCCCCAGACACGTCTGAAAGCCATGTATCGCTTGTAATCAAATCCGCCGGGATTTTTGAAGTTGCGGAATGATCTGAGGTTGCCCCTAAAAGATATGCTGTCACCGCGCGACAGTTCAGGGCCCTGTCCGTAAACCGTAAGGCGCAATTTTCCCGTGACTGCACTATAAATATTGTCCCGGCCGAGGGTCTCTGTATTCAGAATAAATTTCTGTCTTCTCTTAACTTTTATGGGATTTTGATCGATGACGCCCGAAATTTCCCATTTACCGGAATCAAGCCTGTGAATAATATGATTGGCGGGAAATCGGGGAACCGTCCAGGGTTGGATGGAAAGATATCCGAGTACAACGAAAAACAGCAGGGGGGCAAACACCGTAAAACTCCGGCCAGAGGACCGTAAGATGCAAAAAAGCATAAAACAACCGCTTACGAATGCAACCGCATAAATCCAGGCTGCATGACCCGGAATCCAGGTGCCCACAGCGATTCCAAACATAAATGATACCAGAAAGGGTATAACCGGACGGCAAAAGGCATTGTCGATCATATCTGACGCTGATACAAAAAGGGTAAGTTGTTCCAGTGATTCGTGTATTCAGTAAACGGGCAGCGCTGGGAAATCGGATCCGTTCTATTCCCGGACACGCCGGATGGCTGCTCCCAAACCGGCGAATTTGTCCTCGAGGGCCTGATAACCGCGATCCAGATGGTATACCCGATTGACCTGGGTTGTGCCCCGGGCCGCCAGGCCGGCCAGGACCAGAGAGGCACTGGCTCTGAGATCGGTGGCCATGACCGGCGCCCCGGAAAGATGCGGAACCCCTTTTACCATGGCCGTATTCCCGGAAATTGTAATATCCGCACCCATTCGTCTGAGTTCGCTGACATGAATAAACCGGTTTTCGAATATTGTTTCGGAAATCAAACTTGTACCGCTGGCAACGGACAATAAGACCATAAATTGGGCCTGCATGTCGGTTGGAAATCCCGGATAGGGTTGGGTTTTGACATCAATACTGTCAATTTGATCAGAACCGATCACGTTGACGGTTTCACCCTCAATGTTTACCTGGGCACCGGTTAATCTCAGCTTGTGTATGGAGGCGCCCAGATGTTCAGGGTTGCAGTTTTCCAGGGTTACGTTGCCGCGGGTCATGGCGGCTGCAACCATGAAAGTGCCCGCCTCGATTCGATCCGGAATGATGGCAGTGGATACCGGATGCAATTTAGAAACACCTTTTATGGTTATCGTCGCCGTACCCGCCCCCCGGATATCGGCGCCCATTTTATTCAAAACATCTGCTAATGCAACAATCTCGGGTTCCCGGGCGGCATTGCGCAAAACCGAAACACCGTCTGCGAGGACCGCTGCCATCATGATGTTTTCAGTCCCGGTCACGGTGGCAATATCAAAGTAAACGTCGGCACCCTTCAAGCCATCGGTAAAGGCTTCAACATAACCGTGTTCTAAATTAATCGAAGCGCCCAGGCAGGCAAGTCCTTTTAGATGTAAATTAATCGGCCGGGCACCGATAGCACACCCCCCGGGTAAAGACACTTTGGCCTTTTTCAACCTGGCAACCAGGGGCCCCAGAACCAAAATGGACGCTCGCATCTTTCGAACCAGATCGTAAGGCGCTTCGTGATTATTTAGGGAGTCGGCGCTAATTTTCACTGCGTCACCTTCGGTTTCAATTCGCAATCCCAAGTTGGACAGCAGCAGTTTGATACTTTCGATATCCTTTAGGTCCGGAACATTGGTGTAGGTGTTCAATCCATCTGTTAACAGCGAAGACACCAGGATCGGAAGTGCCGCATTCTTAGCACCGCCGATTCTTACGTGACCGCTAAGCGGGCGCCCTCCTTCTATGATAATTTTGTCCATGTTGCCTCTTTAATTCTGATTAGAATGATGGTCAAAAATATGTTCCGATGTATAAACAAAAAAGCGCTGGCCCACAACACAATAATGCGGACAGCGCTTTTATTTTTTAGGTTTGTTTAAATGTCAGTGGGGCTGGCTGCCTTTTCCCTTGTAGGTGTCGTAAGCGGCTTTTAGAATGCAGAAAGTGACTCCCAGGCCGATGACACTGAGGGCATACCACAGTCCACCGTGGAAAACCAGGTGGCTCATATCCCAGATCCATTCAAAACTAAAGGGCAACATATATTTCTCCTTATATAATTCACATACATTTTTTAGGCTTGGGCCGGTTTCAACTCCGCCGGCTGAGTATCTGTTGTCTGGGCCTCTGGGTCAGATACCGTCGCCGGCTCTTGAGGAGCCGGTGGTTCAATCGGATTTAATTCCTGTTCCTGGGGAAATATCGGGAGATACCGATAAGAAAGCATGATCAAAATTATACCATAGGCCACCGGAAGGATCGTGGTCGCAACTTCCTGCCAGCTTGGCATATACATATTCCAACCGGTAAACGGCATTACCGGCACAGCCAGAACCTGCAACACCATAACCCAGCGATTCAGGCACACGCCAATCGAAGCCAAAATGACCGCTACCCAAAGAGACGTTGAGGTTTTGCGACCCTTATCGGTAATAAGGATAACGGCCGGTAAAACAGTGCATATTCCCACTTCCAAAACCAGTATCCAGATTCCGTATAGCGGATTGTTTGAATAAAAATCCCACAGGTTAAAGCCCTTGGCGGGCACCGTAGATGTAGCCCAGTACACGGTATCAATAATCTTGGCAAGGCTGTAGGTTAGGAGCATCCAGCCGGATATTTTGGCCAGCAACTCGATGACATTGTTTTTAACCAGTTTTTTGCGGGTAAAAGCTTCCGTAATTTTTGTAACAAGTATGGTAAAGCAGGGACCCGCCGCCGCCGCCGACCAGATAAACAAAAAGAAGGTCCAGGGCCAGATGAAAACGCCTTCCCGAAAACCAAAAGGCCGCGCAAAGAGTACACCGGGTACACCGCCCAGAGAACCCTGATGGAAAAACGACAAAAACGCACCGGTTGCTGCAAACACCGCCATGACCTCATGCATGTTATGGCTCAGGTTGCGAAAAAAGGGTACTTTATCGATCTGACGATTTTCGAGCACCAGCGGAAGATATTCGATGCTGAGCACAGCAAAATAGGCGCTAATACAAAAAGCCACCTCGGTCAGCATGGAGTGCACATTGGCATGCCAGAAAATAAACCAGCCCCTTAAGGGCTGGCCGATATCAATGGCCAGGATCAGCAAGGCAGAGCTGTAACAGATAAACCCGATCAGCACGGCGTAATTGATGATATTTTTTAGCTCGTCTTTGCCGACGATATATCTTAAAAACCCGGTAAAAAAAGCGCCGCCGCCCAGTGCTATCACTGCAAGGTCCGCCCAAATCCACATCGCAAATCCATAGGCATTGTTCATATTGGTCTGGTTGAGCCCCTTCAGCCAGCAAAGCAGCATGGCATAAATGCCCCATAACAGCACAATGCCCACCAGGCCCATCCACAAAGAGAACTGACCTATGGAACAGCGTTTAACTCCCCTGGGTATCAATGCAGAATCCATCGCTGACACACTCCTATATTATAAACAGGTTATATAATTTGCGGGACTTACATTTGATCACTCCCGCTTATACGCTGGCCTCATCGGGGCGGTAATTATCCCCGGAGCGCCTTATCCATTCCCGGCTCGAGAGATAGTAGACTTTGGGGTTGGTACCCAACCTTTCCAGCAGCCGGAAGGCCCTGGGATTTTTCGGCCGCCCCCCGTGTGTGTGATCAGGGCGGGCAATTTGAGTCACAGCGTGATCCGGATTATTTAAATCGCCAAAAGTGATTGCCTGCGCCGGGCAGGCTTGCGTGCAGGCGGTTTGATATTCATCCTCTTCTACTTCCGGTCTGTCTTCATAATAAACTCTCTCTCTGGCCAGTTGATATCTGTGGAAACAAAAACTGCACTTTTCCACAACACCCCGCATGCGGACGGAAACATTCGGGCTGAGCATCTTCTCCATTCCATCGGGCCAGACCGGGTCATACCAGTTAAAAAGCCGGACCTGATAGGGACAGGCCGCCATGCAGTAGCGGCAACCGAAACAGCGGGTGTAAATTTGACTGACGATACCGGTATTCATGTCGTAATCGGTCGCTGTCGCCGGACAAACCGAAACGCAGGGCGAATGTCCGTGGCTGGCTTCACAGTGCATGCAGGGTCTCGGCAGGTAGCAAATATCGGTATCCGGAAAAGGTTTTTGATTTGTCAACTTGTAAACCCGCATCCAGGTGATGCTGAGCAATTTATCGGTTTCATCTTCCCGAAAGGGAACATTGTTTTCAGCCATACAGGCGACCATGCAGGAACCGCAACCGGTGCACTTGTCCAGATCAATGACCATCCCGAATTTTTTGGCATTTACCTTTTTCATCAGAACCCCTTTGGATTGACAATTTTCGATTGAAGCGTGAATTCCGTCATCTTCGATCTGCGACCGTCAATTTGATAATTTTATATTACTCCAGGATCGCTACAATTTTTGGGATGCCTGAGTTTCTTTATACTTTTGTAAGCTTGGCCCGGATTCCCCAGACGGCATCGTGTCCGGAAGCCGAATCCTCAATCGGTCCGATAAGATCGTTGACGTTAAGACCTTTGCCGGCCAGGTATTTGTTGGGAGCGTTGTGTCCCAGACCTGCCGGCATCGCCACCAGACCCGGCATAATACCGTCATATACATGCACTTTGACCCGCGCACTGCCTTTGGGCGTAACCAATTTGGCATATCTGCCGGTCTTTAAACCCAGGGGCATGGCCGTTTCCGGATTGATCTCAACCAGGATATCATTGGCCTTTAAAACGCTGTCTTCCACTGTTTTTATTACGAAGGGGGGATCACCGATAAACCCCCTCTGAAGACGCATGGAATCATAGGGAATCAGAACAAGTGGAAAAGACGCTGCATCGCCCTGGGGTTTTACAGTGGCAAAACGCGGCAATGCGTCTATTTCTTTATTGGTGAATTCGAATTTTCTGCTGGCGGTTTCAAATGCTTCTGGCCAGACCGCTGCTTTCGCGCCGGCATTTATCCAGTAACCCTGTTCCATCAGAGACTCCCATTTATCACCCAGGGTTTGTTCCAGGCAGGTCTCGTAACTTTCCCACGGAAACGCGTTGGCGATAAAACCGCCGAGCGCTTTGGACAAAAGGATCATTACATCCCCTGTATGTTTCGTGTTAAACTGAGGCTCAACGACCGGTTTTACCAGACCGATCAAGGGGTACTGAATTCCACTGGTAACCGGGACATCTTCATATCGCTCAAGGTAGGTATGATTGGGAAGTATCAAATCTGCCATCCCCGCAGTTTCATCCATATACGATGAAAAGCTTACCACCAGCGGAATCTTTTCAAAGGCTTCTTGGGTGGCAGTCGTATCAGGCATGGTATAAAGCGGATTTGATCCTGCAACAAGCAGCAGTTCGATCGGTGAGGCGGATGCCGAATTGATAATTTCCGGCAGCCTATTGAGAAGGTATCTGGCGTGGGGAAAACTTTGGGTTCCGGCACCATCGATTCGCCCTTTCTGAATACCGGCTGAAGCGGCTCGGTCCATTTCTAATTCCGGCCATTCTATGTAGTTCGGTTCAGGAAGCGCCCAGATGCCACCGGCTGCATTTACATTCCCGACCAGTGCATTCAAAGCGTGCACCGCCATAAATTCTTTCAAACTTCCCGGGGTGGCACCCCAGCCGCGGCCGCAAACCGCAAGCGGTTTTGAGGCCCGGGCGAATTTTCTGGCCAATTCGGTGATGGTGGCCGGATCAATACCGGTAATTTTAGCGACGATTTCAGGGCTGAAGCCATCCATCACGGGCTGTTTCCATTTTTCAAACCCGCTGGTATACGTATGGATGAAATCCTTATTGTAAAGAGATTCTTTGATGATCACATGGGCAAGCCCCAGGGCTAAAGCGCCATCAGTCCCCGATTTAATGGGAATCCAATCGTCGGATTTGGCAGCAGTATTTGACAGTCGCGGCTCGATCTGGACCACTTTAGCGGCTTGTTCACGCCATTTGCTGTTGGCCCGGAACATACGAACCGGTGAGCCCCAGCCGTCGAGTAAACCGCTCCCAAAACTCAGTACAAAATCCGTATTTTCAACATCAAAGCCCGGCAGTGCCTGGACACCATGCATCAGATGCAAAGTTAATTCGTATGTATCCAGAATCGATGGTGTTCGCAGAAAATTGGCAGAACCGTATGCCGTAAGAAATCTGCTTATAAGTTCCGGCACCGTGCCGCGGTCCGAGGCAGCAATGGCGGCCACTTTATGAGAATGGCCTTTTGAACGCAATTGCGTGAGAGTATCCGCTACTTCGTTGATGGCGTCGTCCCAGGAAATTTTTCTGAATTTACCATTGACCTTTTTTAAAGGTGTCTTAACCCGTTGGGGTCCGTATAACAGTTGGGCACCGGAGAGTCCTAATAGACACAGGCCGCCATCATTTATCGGATGACCGTTTTGACCCTCCAGTTTAACGACCCGGTCTTCAACCTTGCGAACCGTAATTCCGCAACCACCGGGGCAGAGGGTGCAGGTGGAATTCACATAACTGACCTCACCGGTTGCCGGCACAGGAGTCCAGGGCCACATCTGTGTCCATATAGCGCTATCATCCGTCAGTTTCCAGGGCAACGGTGTCAGCGCTGTCCCGGCTGCGCCACCGATTACAAACGACAAAAAACTTCTTCGGTCAATTTTCATCGCATCTTCCTTTTATGCATAGATAAACAAAAAAGCTTTTCAACTAGTGGTGACAAACAAAACACCCGCCCTTTTCGGTTTGGACGCTGCCCTGATTGACACCTTTTTCCCGATGACATTCGACACAATCATCCATTTTCATGCGGTCCCAGGAATTTTTCTTTAGTCCGGCGATATTGCTGCCCCAGATATCCCGGCTGTATCCGGTGATCCGATTCTGCTCATACATCTTCAAACTCTCAGACTCACCAATGGGTCCATGGCATTCGACACACGCCATGGCGGCCTTTTTTACGTGCGCCGCGTGGGAAAAAAATACGCAGGGAGGCTGCCGTGAATAGACAAGCCAGGGAACCTCTCGATTTTTTTGTACATATTCAGATACAAATAACGCTTCGGTCTCGGTTTCCCCCTGAACCTCCTCATGACAATCAATGCATTGCTCGAGCTTGGGAACCCCGGAATAGCTGCCGTCTTCACGAAAAAAATGGCAACTTTCACAGCCGTTGTCGACCTGATCGTTGTGTAAGGCATGGTTATAGGCCACGGGTTGCTTCTTTTTGGAATAAAGCAGCGTGGGAAAGATAGCCCAGCCCAGAATGAGACTGGCTGCAAATCCGAGGAGAAAGAATAGAATTATGGTTCCGCCGAACCCGGTTCCCGGCTCTTTTACCTGGGGTGCTGTCGCTTGCGCTTCGCCGGCTTCAGCCTCAACGACATCTTTGGCTTGATCATCTTGAGTGCTCATGTAGACCCCGTCCTGCTTTGATTTTTTGTTTTGGCACGGGGTTCACGGCACGCAATCGGACGCTGTTTTCATCTTGCCAAAACCCCGGCATATCGATAATTCTGAATACCGCCGAAAGAAATGGAACCCACATCGATTCTCGCAACAACAAACATGTTGCCGCAGGCAGAAGGGATGCGCGGTGGGAAACCCCGCGGTGTCGAATAATTGCAGCCTGTGTACCTTGAGCGCCTTTCTTTGTCAAGGGAAAATCATTTTGCTAGGGCGCCGTAACTGTGCAATCCGGGTAATAAATTCACACCGAAATAGGTAAATATGACTGCAGCAAACCCGATGACGGATAGAAAAGCGATTCGCCGCCCTTGCCAGCCTCGCATCATTTTGGCATGCAGCAAGGTGGCATACACAAACCAGGTTATCAGCGACCAGGTCTCTTTGGGATCCCAGCCCCAATATCGACCCCAGGCTGAATTGGCCCAGACAGCCCCGGTGATAATGCCGACCGATAAAAACAGGAAACCGAATATAACCAGCTGGTAATTGAGTTCGTCCAGCAGATCGGTGGCCGGAAACAGGGCCAGCAATCGGTTTTTTGTGTCATCGGGCAGTTGCCGGGTCAGAAATATAGCAGCATAAAAGGTAAGGCAGGCCGCAACGCCGGCCAGGCCGGCCAGAAACCAGTTGCCAATCAGCAGGACACGGCCAAACAGCGCAAAGATGATAAAGAGGATAACCGGTTTGGCAAAATTGACCCAGCTCAACTGTTCGCCTTCTTTGCTCTTTTTAATCAGGTACATGCAACTGATGCCGAAGGCCACGGCAAAGGCGGCATAGCCAATAAAACAAGCTATCACATGCGCAATCAGCCAGTTACTTTTCAAGGGGGGTAAAAGTGGTTCGATACCGGAAGGGACATAGGGTGACAGCGAGGCATAGGCCATGGCCAGGAAAGCAATGGGTGTCGTGAATGCACCGATAATACGATTTTCGTATTTCCATTCCAGGATGAGATATATCAACACGATAGCCCAGGCGAAAAAAACCAGAGATTCATATAAATTTGAAAGCGGGGCGTGGCCGATCCCCAGCCTGTAGGATTCCACCCAGCGCATAATAAATCCGGCTGTGTTACCCGCCAACCCTAAAAATGCTACCCAGGTCGCCAGCCGGCCGGGGCTTGATTTTTTGAATACCCACGACAAAATATATAAAAAAGCCGCAAAACCATACACAAACGTTATCACCGATAATACCACTGAACTGTTCATAATTTGGCCTCTGAATTACTTTTTCAAACACAATAATGTAATTTTATTGTTTGCCGCACAAACTGGGTACTATTATTTTTTAATCAAAGCCACCCGCTTCTAGCTGTGTCGCAATTGGCAAAGCCAGCTTTATCAATGTTTTTGTCATTCCGGGCTTGACCCGGAATCCAACGTTTTCTCAAAGCGTTACGTTACTGGATGCCGGATCTAATCCGGCATGACAATTATAAACTAAACACTTTTTTGTATTATGACACAGTTTCTTGGCGGATGGTCGTTGACTAACGCTTTTACTGGAATATTGGCCATCAGACTGAATTGGCCAAAATGTCTGCTATCTTTTTTACCTTTCGCTGCATCGCCAGTTTGTTTTTAACGGCAGTGCCAACCACCCGGACCTTGCTGGTTTCACCCCGCCGGCTGATATCCACAACGATCCGCTGGTGCGACATGAAAAAGGTAACATAACAGCCGATGATCATCAAAATAAATCCGCTATAAACCACCCAGACCCCGGGATCCTTGGTAACCTGAAGCCCAGTGTAATATCGCGGTGCGGCGCTTTGGCCGGGGAGTTCCAGGCCTGTGACGGATATAAATACATTATCCTTTCTGCGCTTGTCAAAAATGGGGCCCATCTTATCAAAACTCGGAAAACGCAGGGGCAGGGCCACTTCGATTTCAATTCCGTCATTTTGGACCAGAATCCCAATCAAAGTGTCTCCCAGATCCTGTCCCCTGAAACTATATGATTTTTTGAGTTCTGTGACGGTAAATTTTCCCAAACCTTCCGGAATATCGTTCGGCACACCGATTTTTGCTTTTATTGTGTGGGTCACACCGGTTTTTTTAAGGGTAAAATTGAGAGTAATCTCCGCTGGGATATTCAATGCTTGCGCTTGGGGGGGGAGTTGGCCATAGCTGGATTGAAAAAAATTTATGCCTTTATATCGCAAAGGATCATTTACAATAATATCTTTTTGCAATACCGGTTTGCCCTGCTCCAGGATGGTAAGTCTGGACCGAAACTCTTTGGGCATTTTGTTAGCATAAA
>CAMYNZ010000053.1 GCA_947259865.1 uncultured Desulfobacterales bacterium
TAAACCAATGAAAGTAAAATGATAGCTGTCTTATTTGTTTCTTCATTTTGTTTACCCTTTGGGCTTCGCTTTCAGCTACGACCCAACAGGTCGGGAAAGCCACGCCAGAGGCGGGCAAGCCGATGTTTATCCGCCAGAGATCTTTGGCGGAATACCCCACCTACTGCGTTGCCAAGGGTTCGCAGTAGTTTACTACGGCTTCACCCTTGGACGCCTTGGATCTGGGGCATCCTCGACTTTTGCACAATTAAGGTTTTAAGCACAGGCAATACAATTTTGAAGTTTTGTCAAAAAGGGGGTTAAACTATGAAAAAAAAACTAACGATATCCTTGATTATCATCGGGTTGGTGAGCTTTTTTACCTTGTTTTTGACACCCGGCACGAATGCCCAAAAGAGTGATTCGGTCCAGGGCATCTATAAACAAATCATAAAAAAGAAAATCTACCCAATGCTGCGAGTCAAAGGTGATATCTCGGTAACACCTCCAAACTCCCTGAAATCGAAACTGAAACCAAAAGCGGACATATCCCGGGTGTCTAACGCCAGCCTGACAAAAAACAGCGCTTCCCCGTCGACGGGCAAAGGTGAATATATGCCGGCAAACGCGATGGGTTTCCCCGAACATGATTTTCCGCCTTACAGCGCAACCGGCAAGATCGATCCATTTGTTCCGCTGATTAGGGCAACTGTCATAAAAAAACCAAACCTTCCCCAACCCCCTGTTCCAGATAATCACTCTAAAACCGAACTGGAAAAAATAGACTTGAGCCAATTAAAACTGACGGCAATTGTTATCCGAGATAGTGGTGGCAACCGCGGTCTGGTGGAGGAATCTTCCGGCAAGGGTCATATAGTTGTTTTAAATACCAAAATTGGTACTCGCGGCGGTAAGGTAGTTGAAATTGGAAAGGACCGCCTGATAATTGAAGAAAGGGGCAGAGATGCTTCCGGAAGAATCATAGCTAAAAAAAGAGAACTCACCTTTCCGGCCTTGATGGCCCGCAAATAAAGTGAATCCGGCATCAAGAGTGCGGTGGTTAGATTGTCCAGCGCAACATTTTAAAAATAAAAATTCCCCTTGACAAGTAAGGCGGTATTCCGTATATTTAGTTGACTAATTCAACTATCTTAACAAAGGCTGATGCCAATGGATTTGGGTCCCAATCAGGGTATGCCGGAGTTGATCCGGGAAATAGCCTGGAATTTCGGTGCACGTGGTCTTCAAGGAGAATGCTGTGGCGGTTTGCTACAACCTGAATTCCGCACCTTGTGCCTGGCGTCCGAGCGGCGTCAGTGTTCGATGCAGGAGATTGCCAGGAGTCTCGGCATAACAAAGAGCGGCGTAACGCGCCTTGTCAACCGACTGGAGAAAAAAGGCTATGTAGAACGCCGGCGCAGTCCTGAGGATGGGCGTGTTTGTTGTATAACGGTGACGCCGCCAGGCCGGGAGTTGGTTAAAGCCATTAGCCGGCAAAACAAGGACCGCATCGACAGAATCTTGGCCAGGATCGATCCGGCAATGCGGGACGTAATCGAAACCGCTATGCGATCGTTCGTGCGGGCCATTCAGGACTAAACCGTTTTTTTTTGCTTTAAAGATTGACTCAATCAACTAAAACAAGGGGAGCTCAATGAACTCGCTGCAAACCGCGCTTTATTTTTTCAGTTATATCATGGTCGAACTCTCGCTGTTGTTTGTCGGTATCAGTACCCTCATCGGGCTCGCCCTGGCATATATCTCCGATGACAAACTGCAGCGCTGGTTGTCGCGCAGGGGGGCGCTCGGCAATATACTCGGTGCCCTGATGGGCGGTTTGACGCCCTTTTGCGCCTGCTCGACAATACCCATGACGGTTGGTTTGCTCAAGGCCAGAGTACCCTTCGGATCGGTAATGTCTTTTGTGGTGGCTTCTCCGATTCTCAATCCGATTGTGCTGAGTATGCTAACGGTCTTGATGGGAATAAAGGCGGGAATTATTTACACGCTCGTATCATTTAGCGCTGCGGTTTTATTCGGCCTGATACTGGAAAAAATCGGGTTTGCCAAACATGTCAAAAATGTAATCGTAACCGGTGCTCCCCAAACCGATGGGCAACCTCGCGGATTTAAAGATCGGTTCAAATCAGCCTTTGGTTCGGCATTGAATGATTTCAAAGCAGTCTTTTTATATCTTGTCATTGGAGTTATGATCGGCGCGGTCATCAAAGGCTTTATCCCGCAAGATTTTATCGTTAAAGTGGCCGGTCCTCAGAACCCGGCGGCTGTCCCGGCAGCGGCGGTGATCGGGATTCCGTTGTACATTCGGGCCACGACGGCGATTCCCATCGGGCTGGCGCTCATTCAAAAGGGAATGAGCGTTGGGGCTGTAATTGCTCTGATCATCGGGGGTGCGGGTATGGCAATTCCGGAAATGACCTTGCTTGCGGGAATTTTTAGACTACGACTGGTGGCTGCCCTGGTGAGTGTGGTTTTTATTACTGCGGTTACGGCGGGGCTTTTGTTCAACCTGAGCTGATGTGAATTATTATCGGCGGCAACATACAACGCTATTTTTCAAAGGAGGATACCAAAATGGCCGAAACAAAAAAAGACGGTTTATTGAAACGCCTGTTTGGCGGCAAAAAGACCGGTTGCTGTGATATTAAAATAGAAGAAGTCAAACAGCAGACCGATGAAGAAAAACCAGAGTCAGCATCTTCTTCCGGATGCTGCTCATCTGACAGCAGTCAGACACCATAGGAAAGGCCTCAATTTCTGTTTATCATTTTTTTTAGCTTCGAGCTATCAGCTTTCAGCTATGAGCTTCCTTTACGGTCCAGCACTCGTAGAAAAGCGCGTAAGGGCAGACATTTTTACAGTAGTCATGATCGATGTGTTTGAAAAGTATTGATATTGCATCTACCCTTTTTTCAATCAGGTAATCCGCACCCAGTTCTTCTATAAACCCCGCTCTTTCCAATGCCTCCGTTACGGGGATACGGGCATCCATAAGCGCCAGTTGTATTTCACGTTCCTTGATTTCCCTGTTCAAGACCCGTAACTCCTCGATTCCGGTGATGTCTATAAAGGCCACCGCCTGAAAATCCAGGAGCAAAAATTTTACAGGTGTTGTGTGCTCCTCCAACCGGGAGATAATTTGCTCGATGGTATAATCAGCATTAGCGAAATAGATGGCATTGTCCGAGCGTAGCTCGAGTATCTGGGGGCAGCTGGGCTTATCGTGGATATCCGCGTTAAGAAACATATTCAGGTCGGGGTCTTTGGTCGTCCTTACAATACGCGGATGCATTGTTTTCCACAAAAAAAACATCAGGGAGATCATGACACCGATAAGCAGGGCATAATCCGGTTTTGTCAGGAGCGCAAACACAAATACGGTGATCGCAACCACCCCGTCATGTCGATTCAATCTCCACAGCCTGATGACTTCACCGGGATGAAATAAAAGCAACACGGCGCTTGTAACCAGGGCTGCCAGGGCAGTGCGGGGGATATAGGTGAACAAAGAGGTTAAAAACAGCAGGGCCAGAACCACGCTGAAACTTGAAACCACACTCGAAATCCCGGTTTTGGCCCCGGTGTCCGAGTTGATCGCCGTGCGGGAGAATGATCCGCTAACCGGGTAACACTGGAAAAAGGAGCCGACCAGGTTGGCAAGGCCCTGACCGATAAACTCCTGGTTTACATGTACTTTTTGCCCGGTCTGGGCCGAAATGGCCTTACCGACGGAATAGGTTTCCGCAAAACTGACCAGGGCAATCACAACTGCCGGGCCGATGAGTGAACTCATGGTTTCGAAATCAAAAAAGGGAAGATGGAAACTGGGTAGACCCTGGGGACTTTTTCCGACGATGGCGATCCCGTTTTGATCCATTTGAAAAACGACTACCAGCCCCGTGGTTACAACCAGTCCGATGAGCCCGGCCGGAAAATGGGGTCGGTATCTTTTTAAAAAATAGATAATCCCAAAGGCCAGAAGCCCCAACAAGAACGTCGGTATATGCAAGGAAGGGATGCCCTTTGCAATCTCTACAATTTTAGGCAAAAGGTACTCATGCCGGGCCACCTGAATACCCAGAAGGTGAGGAAGTTGTGTGGCAATGATAATCAGGGCTGCAGCCGAGGTGAATCCCTTGACCGCAGAATGGGATATAAATACCATTACCGTCCCCAATCGGAACAGACCGATACACAGGTAAAGGACACCCACCATAAATGCAAGCAAGAAAGATAGTTCAATGAATTGTTTGCTGCCGGGTTCTGCAAAAGGCGTGAGGGTCGTCAGGACCAGCAGGCTCATAATCGCTATGGGACCCGTGGCAAGCTGGCGCAAACTTCCCCAGAGCGCAGCAATAAATGGGGTAACGGCTGCCGCATAAAGTCCGTATACGGGTGGCAACCCGGCCAGCATCGCGTAGGCCATAGCCTGGGGAATCAGGACCACGGCTACCGTCACCCCTGCCAGCAGGTCACTGCGAAGGTCGGATAACTGATATTTTTGCAACCAGACCAGAAAAGGAAAAATACGGAAGAGCATGTTATGGTGAGTTGATGAATGCGGCATGAGATCCCCAATTATTTGGGCCAAAGTCTCTATAAATATAAAGATAAGAATTTATGAGTCAAGCCTAAAATTAAAGGGGAGACTGTTGCTTTGCAGCATTTCTGGGGTGGTGTCGGTTGAGTTGAAAGGATGTCGAGTTTTAAAATTAAGGCTTCTCGGACGGGCCAAGTGTTTACCCCTCGCATAGCTGGTTTAAAACCAGAAGGGTATCACAACCCCATCTCACCGTTGCAGGCAACAGGATGTTAAATTTATATAACCATACCATGGGCTCAGAAGGCACCGTAAATTCAGTATAGGCCTCCTCAAAAAAATCCCGAGAAAATCGGGTGTGCCCGCTGAGCCCGTTATCTTATCAGCCAGTTTACCCGTTTAACTTTAACATGGGTAAGGCTGCGCTTTAAATGGGCTAAATCCCGCAATCGGCGGGATAGATGCAGAACCCTGTCATGCCGAGTTTCGCAGCTTCATTGTCATTACACCGCGTTTTACCGTAATCTCATTTACGGAAGACTTATAGGGTTCCATCAGCGGTGTGCCATAGATCGGATGTATGTATCTGGGGTTTGCAAGATAGGCATTCTTTTCCTGCCGCCGTTTCAGACATCCTTCCCAATACGCGCTGTCCTGATTCAATTCCTCGATAGAGATCTGTTTCACCGATTGATTCATGTTAACCCCCCTTTCTTCAATTTGTAAACAATGACCCCAAGGTGCCCCATCACCTCAGGGCAAACTGTGTCAGCTCTTTCTTATTCTCCAGAAGTTTGGCCGCTCCTATGACAACCGTTGACAATGGATTTTTCGGAACCGTCATGGGCAGGCCGATCTTTTCACCCAGGAGTTTATCTAGGTTTTTAAGTAATGCACCACCGCCGGTCAGCAGCACACCGCGATCGATTGCGTCGGCGGTAAGTTCCGGTGGAATATCTTCCAGCGTGGCTTTGACTGTCTGGACAATGGCACCGAGTTGTTTGGCGATTGCTTTACGAATATCTTCCGAATCCAGTTGAAGCATCTTCGGCACACCGGAATTCAGGTCACGTCCTTTTACGTCTGCGGTATCCACCTTTTGCGGGTCCGGGTAGGCATTTCCGATGGCGGTTTTGATCATTTCGGCCGACTGGTCGCCGATCAGGAGATTGTAATTTCGTTTAATGTATTTGCAGATTGCGGAATCCATCAAATCCCCGGCCACTTTTATAGATCGACTCGACACCACTCCTGCCAAAGAAATGACCGCAACCGCGGTTGTCCCGCCGCCGATGTCGACCACCATATTACAGGCGGGTTCGCTGACGGGCAGCCCGGCCCCGAGAGCAGCGGCCACCGATCCATCGATTAAGATAACGCTGCGGGCGCCGGCCGATTTGGCCGATTCGATCACGGCCTCCAATTCAATCGGTGTGATACCGGTTGGCACGGCAATTACGGTCTGCAGCCTGGCGAATTTTCGATTTTTACATGCCTTGTTGATCAAATATTTCAACATGACACAAGCCGCCTCAATATTTGTGATGCTGCCGTCACGCAGTGGATGAATAACCCGGATATAATCCGGCGTTTTTCCAAGCATGCATTTTGCCTCCGATCCGACGGCCACGATGCGTTCCTTTACGTCATCATCCAAATCTATCGCAACCAGCGATGGCTCGTTGACCACTATGCCGCGGTCTTTGGCATATAGAAGGGTGTTGGCCGTGCCCAGATCAATTGCCAAATGGTTCGAAAATGATTTCATGTTTAAAACCTCGTTTTGCAACAGTTTGGTATAGATGGCAATATCTATGCCAAAACAGACCATCTTTTTATATCCCTGAATTTATATGAGATTTATCTTGTGCCCCAATACAACCACCGTCATCGTGGAGGGTTTTTCATGCAGGCTGACACAAAAAATACGGCACCCGGTTCATAAGTTATCGTAATTTACTACACAAATTTATTGTAGGTCAGAGCCTTCACCGGGAGGATGAGGTGATCGATACCGAGTGTGGGTGGGCGGCTCAAAATACCGGTCGGAATTCGGTTCGAGGATGTGGGAAGCGTGTTACCTACCCGATTTATTCGATATTTACTCCGGTTCGCGATACAGCGCCAGGATGCCGGATCTGGCCAGCTTTTTGATGCCCATGGGTTCTAACAGACCCAGCAGAGAATCTATTTTATGCTGTCCGCCGGTGACTTCGATGATGTAGTGGGTTGTGCCCGTATCGACAATCCGGCCCCTGAAAGTTTCGACGATCCTGCGAATTTCCGTCCGGTTTTCCGGCTCCGCTTTGACACAGATCAGGGCCATTTCACGCTTGACGGCCTCCTCACCGGTCATATCCCGAACCTTGATCACATTGATGAGCCGGCGTACCTGCTTCATAATTTGTTCCATCCTTTCAGGGTTTGCTTCGGTAGTGATCGTGATGCGGGACATTTTGGGATTGGCTGTGGGAGCGCCGCAAATGCTTTCGATATTGTAATTGCGACTGGCAAATAGTCCCGAAACCCGGGCGGTAACCCCGGGTTCGTTTTCCACCAGCATTGTTAGTATGTGTTTGTGTTCATGCATAACTGACCCTCAAATAAATTTTTTATCAATTCTGTTCTCCGTTAAATAGGCCGCCTTTCACTGTTGATTTTCAATACCATAAATCTATAATGTTTATCAAATTGGTATTTATTGCAATTTTTTTCTAATACCCCATCCGCTTGCGATGGGGTTTCCACCAATTCCCTCTCCCTGAGGGAGAGGGTTAGGGTGAGGGGCAATATAAAAGAATAATTCCTTTTACATACCCCGCCTGCTTGCAGCGGGGTGGTTTATTGTATCAGGGTTCAGGGTATTTTTTGGAATGATGTAATATTAAGCAAAAAAACTAAAGAGAGTCCATAAACAATTTGACGGATGACAAGGCCGATGCTAATTAAGCCTATGTTAAAACAAACATATAGATGAAAGGTTAACCGGTAAAATGGAAATAGTAAATAATATCCCCGTCAGCCTGCCGGACGAAGAGATCAGGCGGAAACTCCACATAAAGCGAGACAGTCAGTGGGATGAGGCGCAACCGCTGATTGCAGACGCACGATCCCTCATTGCGGCCAGAGCGGTATATAAAGTAGGTTATATTGATGAAAAGTTCAAAGATGCCCTGGTGATCGACGGGGTCCGCTTCACTAGTCGCGTCATGCGTAAAAATTTGGATGAGGTGGAACGGGTTTTTCCCTATGTGGTCACCATCGGTGATGAACTTACAAAAAAAGCCCAGGGATTCAATGATCTTTTAAAGCAGTATTATTTTGATATTATTGGAAATGTCGCCTTGACAAAAGCACGCGAACATTTAGAGCAACGCTTGCGAGCCCGATACGGTCTCGACGGTATGTCCCGCATGAGCCCGGGGTCCCTGACTGATTGGCCTATTGAACAGCAAAGACCCTTTTTTTCGCTCTTTGATGATGTGGAGTCTGCCATCGGGGTGAAACTGGCCAAAAATCTTCTGATGATACCGCAAAAATCCATTTCCGGGATTTATTTCCCCACGGAAGTTTCATTTTATAGCTGTCAACTTTGTCCGCGAGAACGCTGTCCCGGCAGACAGGCAGGTTATGACAAGAAACTGGCCCGAGAGTATGAGATTCTCGAGGAATAGATGACAGGGTTTCCCTCGAAATGGTATCTTGCCAAAAAACCACTTCTAGTTTTTGTCTATGAGCGTATCCTTCCATAAACATTTGTAATCAAAACTTTCACTCCCGATAATATTGAATTTTATGATTTCAAAATTTGGACTTATATCAAAATCCCTGGGCATAATTTGTGAATAGTGACGCATGATCAATTTTGAACCATAGGGGTGGTCCTGCAACAGCCGGTTTGTTTTTGCCAGGGGCTCCAGTGCCGGAACGATAGGGTAACCGACACTTTGAAAAGATTTTGCTATCATACCCGAACAAATTACCTGAAATTCGTTGCAGCTGCCCAGGCAGGCTTTGATGGCACGCTTTTTAAAAGGGTTGAATTGCAAGGGAATCAGCATCAAAGCGATGTCACGAATATTCAGATTATCGTAGTGTTTTCCGATATTGCCGATCACGTCCTTGACGACTATCTTCAAATCCTGGGGTAAAATCCCATAGGGCCTGCAGATTCGCATATTGTGGTTTTGATATTTTCGAAGAGGGGCCGCAATCACGCCCTCGCTTCCATTGGCTTCCATTATGAGATGATCGGCATCGATACCAAACTTCTTTTTATATTTTTCCCGATACGGACTTCCAGGTTTAATCAATTCGTCTCCCACATAAAAAGCTGAATGGCTCCAGTAGCTGTTGGTAAAAAGTTTAATAATTCTGCTTATCTCGGAACTGCCTTCAACCAGTACCACATCGCCCTTGCGGATAGTCTTAAATAACTTGGGCATGTTGTTGTAGATTCTTTGTTCATATACCTTCCGCGGGGATTCGAGCCGACGAATCGATAGATTACGAATCTTTTTAAACAATTTTTCAAAGAGTAACATCGCAATTTGACCTTTTTTTAAAAAGGGTAGTGAAGACCCTTCTATAATTAAAAATATGTCCCCCTGCAAATTTTGTCGCTAAAAATTGGGCTGGCTTACATCTACACATAATAGAAGCTATCTCATAAATGCATCTTAGGCCCAATGGCGGCGTTGTCCCGCGAATTGAAATGCTCACGTACTATGTGTACGCTCCGCTTTCAATCCGCGTGACGCCTTGCCATTGAACCTAAGCTACTATTTTTGAGACAGCTTCTAGAGTCAGGTGCCATGTGCAAGGATTAACGGTCAAAACAGCCGCCCTTCCACAGACTCTTTAAATCAATTTCCGGGACCCTGGACTTGCTTAATGATCGGAAATAGCCGGTTATCGGAAAAGAATGTATAACATGAAGCGCTCACATCCTAAAATGTTTGATTGAGCACCATTCAGGTGTTATGTTTTTAATCATATAATACAGGACAAGGAGGTATTTAAAATGCCGGCAGCGCCAAAAGTAGTTGATGGTTTTCATTTCATGCCCCCATCCTTGCGGTCCTGGATCAGCAAGGATATTCCAGATCAACCCTTCAACGGGTATATCCCCTGGACACCGTTTAATAAATCACTCAAAGCGGCAACCTTTGCTTTGATGACCTCGGCAGGAATCAGTATGAAATCCGATGCCGCGTTTGATGTCGAGCGGGAAAAACGCGAACCGCTCTGGGGTGATCCAAGCCGCAGGGAGATTGCAAAAACCGCTACCGAAGCGGACATCGATGTGAACCACCTTCACATAAATACCGATTATATAAAACAGGACATAAATGTCATGCTCCCGCTGGCAAGGTTCCAGGAGTTTGAAAGTGAGGGTATTATCGCGAAACTGGCGCCCACCTGCTATTCTTATTATGGATACCAGCCGGATCCCGGGGCCTTACTAGGGGAAACCATGCCTAGAGTGGCAGATAAAATGCGGGAAGAATGCGTAGAGGCAGTCTTGCTCACGCCGGCGTGACCGCTGTGTTGCCGGTCCGTCGGACTGGTGGCTCGATTTTTAGAAGAAAAAGGATTTTCGACGGTAACGCTGACCATGATGCCTGAATTCCATCGCGAAATCGGTATTCCGCGTGTGACGGCAATTGAATATCCTTTTGGTCGTCCGCTGGGGCAGGTCCACGATCAAGACGGACAACGCCAGGTGCTGCTCGAAACGCTGGCTGTTCTGGCGAAGGCGCAGCAACCCGGCCAGATATTTCATCTGCCCTTTGACTGGCCCGAAGAACCCAAAAAAACCAACTGGCATCCTCCCGAGATGTCGCCCAGCGTAAAATTATTTCTGGACGAGATAAAAAAGGCCGGTGCTGAGGCTCGAAAATAAGAAACTTAACACCTTCCATGATTAGCACGTCAGTGCTTTAAACGGTGCACTTGCAATCGGGTACTTAGCAACCGGTTTGTGGGATTAGATTTTAGACAGGTCGCCGACATGCGCATCGTAAGAGAAAAAATCTGGATCTGGTTTTTGCCCGATAAAGAAAGGCCGGTGAATCGTGATGTATGGCATGATTCAGGTGGGAAGTGGCTGGTATTTGACCATCTGGAAAAGATACTGGCATTGGCCCACAAATTGGAATCATTTATTGATTCAGGGGATATACACGGCGCAAAGTGCTGGAACGGAGATCCAAGCGGTCTAAACATCTATGCTCTGGATAAAGACAAGGAAAAGGTCAAAACAATTGTGGAAGCATGCGGGGCAAAGCGACAAAAAGTCTGGGAATATGATTATGCCTGGGGTAAAAATGTAACAAGGCCCATTGATTTTATTTACTCCTGGGCATCAAAGTTTATAACTATTCTCAAAAGCTATGGTATCCCGGGGGCCATTCAATTATTCAAAGATGGGGTCAAACCAGATTAGAAGTGGTTTCAAAACCCCATTTTATCCGCCTCCGGAGGGCTAAGGCCCAATTAGTCCGCCAGAGATCTTTGGCGGATTAATCCGCCAGAGATCTTTGGCGGATTGCAACCCTCTTCAAAATGCTCAAATGATAAAGGGTTGAGCCCGTTGGCCCGTTAGCCCGTTTGCCGGTAGGACTGTTAAGGTTGATACACATCGTTTTGAACGGGCTAAACCGGCTTAACGGGCTAACTGGCGAACCTAAAACAGCGGGCTTGCTCATGAGCCTAACCTGAGGCTTGCCCGCCTCAGGCGTGGTTTTGAAACCACTTCTAAGGTACAGCCGCTATTCGGATTTCCAGCTTTCGGACAAGACGATTTTTTCCATAGGCAGGCGGAACTTGCGCGCTGGTGATGGATCCTGCGAATAGCCAATCGGTAAAAGTTCTACCACGCGTATTTCCGGTGGAATAGCGAGAATCTTTTTGACCTCATCTTCGTAGAATGCACCAATCCAGCAGGTCCCCAGACCTTCACTTACCGGTCTCCTTTAGGCTTGAAAATTGGCATATGATTCATTGAGGATTTCGATGGGGTGATAAACCGCATAGGGCATAAGCTGGTTGAACTGTAAGCGACAGCTCAGACAGTCGGCACAAGCATCCACCACTTCTCTGGCTGTATGTTCGGGTTCAACTTTTTCCATTTTGCGTTCCTTGATTTACTGTGCCGCTTTTTATATACTGAAATTTATAAAACAAATGAAGACCCAATGTAATATTGATATTTAACATATTCCTTTTACTTATGGCAGGCATAAGGCAAAACAAAATTACACCCTAATTGATCGTAAACAAAACGGTAAACATATTTTAAGAGTTTGATTCATGACCTATAATTTTGATCCGGATCGCTGGTATGAAAATGAACGTGCGCTGATAGAAAAGCGCCACAAAACAGGCAAGATAACCGGACGCGAATATGAAGAGGCAATTTCTGACCTCGATCGCCGCTATAATGACATGCTGGATCGTTTAGACGGTACCTATCAGCTTCCCAAGAAAAACAATCGATAATAATGAAAAGAAGAAAAACCTCAATGCTTTCCAAAAGCCGCTTTCTGGCCGGGCTGCAGTGCCCCTTGAGACTCTGGTATCAGTGCTACCGGCGGGATCTGGCGACGGAGATTTCGCCTGCCCAGCAGGCCATATTCGACAGCGGTCACGAAGTAGGAAGACTGGCCACACGGCTATACCCGCAAGGGATTCTTATCGAAGAAGATTACCTGCATCATGGCCAGGCTGTCACATCTACCCGGGCCGCCATGGATAAACCGGGTGTCAGGGCGATATACGAAGCCGCTTTTATCTACCAGAACGTGCGGATACGGGTTGATATCCTTCAGAAACTTGAAAACGGAAACTGGAACCTAATAGAAGTCAAATCTTCCACCGCCGCCAAGGATGTGCATGTATCGGATGTAGCCGTTCAGCATCATGTTTTGAGCGGCGCTGGATTATCGATCGAAAAAGCGGGGATCCTGCATTTGAATAACCGGTATGTGTATGACGGCCACCGGATTGATCTGAATAGCCTGTTTAGCTTTGCGGATTTGACCGACCAGCTTTTTGCCCAGGCCCAGCGGGTTCCCGCTCAGCTGGATGACCTCAAACAGATGCTGGCTGCCGAGTCGGCCCCCGCAATTCCTCCCGACAGGCATTGTATGAATCCATATCCCTGCGAGTTCTGGGAGCACTGCACCAGAGAGATGCCCGAATTCTGGGTGTTTAGACTGAGCGGCATCAGTCAGGACAGGCTGCTGGAACTGGCCGCTATGGGTATCGTGGACATCCGTGACATTCCCGGGTCTTTTCAGCTCACTCAAATTCAGCATCGTATCAGAAGTTGTGTCATCAACCAGGAAGAATACGTTGCAGCGGAGCTCGAATCCGAACTAAATGACGTGGTATACCCGATCCATTTTCTTGATTTCGAAACGGTCAGCCTCGCAATTCCGCGTTACAGCGGCACCAGACCATATCAGACCATTGCTTTTCAATGGTCCGATCACATCCTGACCGCAGACGGCAACCTTGCGCACAGGGAATATCTGTGCGCTGAAGATAAGAACCCCGCAGAAGACTTTACACGCACGCTTCTGGAGGCCCTGGAGACCACTGGCACCATATACATTTACACAGCTTATGAAAAAGGCATAATTAAAGAACTTGCCGATCACCTGCCACGATACAGCCAGCAGTTAAATGCAATCACCGCCCGCCTTAATGATTTGTATGCCATTATTAAACGAAATTATTACCAGCCGAAATTTTATGGCTCCTTTTCGTTAAAATCCGTGCTGCCGGCTCTCGTGCCGGATATGAGCTATGCAAACCTGTCCATTCAGGAAGGCAGCCAGGCCTCCCTGGAATACCTGAAAATGGTAGATTCGGGCACATCGGCTGAAGAAAAAGAAAGGATCAAGAAGGATCTGTTGGATTACTGCGGACAGGATACCCTTGCACTGGTTAAAATCAGGCAGGAACTGCTGAAGCGATTTGACAGCTGAGGGGGAGGCAGTCCGTTGAAGCTATCTCAAAATTACATTTTATCCGCCTCTGGCGGGCTAACGCCCAATTATCCGCCAGAGATCATCGGCGGATTAATCCGCCAGAGTACATTGGCGGATTGCGGGCCTCCTCAAAATGCTCACATGCTGCACGGTTGAGCCCGTTGGCCCGTTAGCCCGTTGGCCGGTCAAACCTTATAACCTGATAGCATTCCTTTTTGAACGGGCTTAACCGGCGTAACCGGCCAACCGGCCAACCG
>CAMYNZ010000054.1 GCA_947259865.1 uncultured Desulfobacterales bacterium
CATTTATTTGAAGTTTGGACTGTTACTGGTGTGACAGCCCTATAAAATTAAAGGAGGATTCTTATGAAGAACAAACATGTTGCGATTTTTAGTATTTGTTTACTGGTGATGATCACCTTAACATTTTCGGGAACCGCGTTTGCCAAAAAAAGAGTCATTTTCGGCGGGGGTCCGGCCGGGGGAACCTTCCAGGTGGTTGCCAACGGTATCCAGGTGTACAAACCGGTAAAAGCCGTCAAAGAATTTAGCGTAAAGGCCCAAACATCAGCGGGTTCTGTTGAAAACCTCAGAAAAACGGACGCCGGCAGACAGCAGATGAGTGTGGTCTATTCGGGACACGTGTGGCTGGGCAGCAACGGCCAGATGAAAAACGACACCAAAAAATATAAAAATGTGTTGGCCGTTTCCTGGTTGTACGGTGCGCCGGCTCAATTGGTGGTCCGTCAGGGTTCGGGAATAAAAAGCGTCAAAGATCTGGCGGGCAAAAAGGTCGGTGTCGGCAACGCCGGTTCCGGCGCTTTTGCCAATTGCGAGCTGTTTTTCAGCCACATGGGTGTCTGGGATAAGATCGAGCGCAATGCCATGGGTTACAATGATGCCGCCGCCGCTTTCGGCAACCGGCAACTGGACGCCTTCTGGCTGTTTACGGCATTTCCCAGCGGCGCTGTGATTATGGCGGCCCAGACCAATAAAATCGATTTGCTCGATCTCAATGCCGACGCCGAAGCTTCGGGATTTTACAAAAAGTATCCTTATTTTGGAAAACTGGCGGTTCCGGCCAACACTTACCGGGGCGTCGGTTATGATGCACCCGCATTCCAGGACAGCGCCCTTTGGGTGGCCAACGCCAAAGTCCCGGCGGATACGGTTTACAAGCTTCTTTCCCTGATTTACACCGATGAGGGGCTTCAACACATGTATGGACAAAAGAAGACCTTTAAAAATATGCGTTTGAACACAGGTGCCACCAACATCGTGACACCGTTCCATCCCGGGGCTGAAAAGTTCTGGAAAGAAAAAGGGATGTTAAAATAAAAGCGTTGCCCGATTTTATGAAATGCGGTTTTGACGCTTAATATGGCAAGCGAGATAGGGGGGTGGTCATGATTGACCACATCCCCTGTCTCACCTCCTCCATTATCGGGTCCGGAAGATTGCATTCACCTTTCCTAGCTATTAAATTCTAACGACAGGCAGGTAAAAAAGTGTATGACAAATTAAACAAAATAGAAAAAATAGTATTTGATGTATTAGCCGTCTTTCTGGTCCTTTTTTACTCCTATTCGGCTGTTCTAAAACCGGCATCCACCCAGTACCACCGGGGAATATACGTCATCATCACCTATGTCCTCGTATTTCTTTTGTATAAATCAAAGCACATCTTGCTGAGAATTGTTGACTATGTGCTGATATTGCTTTCCATCTTCAGTGTCGGGTACTGGATTCTCAATTTTGAAGCGATCAACTACCGCACCGGTGCAGAGACGCCCTTTGACATGTTCGTGGCGATGATCGGTGTTCTCATCGGAATCGAGCTGGCAAGGCGGGTGGTCGGCACTGTATTTGTTATCCTTGGGGCGGTACTGCTGCTATACGCGGTCTATGGTGAGTATGCACCTGAACTATTTTCACATGCAGGCGACACATTTCCGGGCGTGTGCACCAGCATTTTTTACAAAAGCGACGGCGTGTTCGGCATTATGGCCAATGTTCTGGCGACCTATGTGATCTTGTTTGTCCTTTTCGGGGCCTTTTTGGAAAAATCGGGGGCCCAGAGATTTTTCATCGATTATCCATTAGCTGCCGTGGGTCACAAAATCGGCGGACCCGCTAAAGTCTCTGTGATTGCCAGCGGTCTTTTCGGCTCCATTTCAGGAAGCGCCATTGCCAACACGGTTTCCACCGGTGCCTTCACCATCCCCATGATGAAAAAGGCCGGCTTCCGGCCGCATATTGCCGGCGGTATCGAGCCGGCGGCATCCATTTCAGGAATGTTCATGCCCCCCATCATGGGGGCCGGGGGCTTTATCATGGCCGAGCTCACCGGGGTTCCCTATTCCAAGATCATGCTGGTGGCTATATTCCCTGCCCTGATGTATGTCTTCAGTGTATATAACATGGTGCACTGGGAGGCCAAGATCCATAATATCCGGGGCGAAAAGAGCGAACACAGTGCCATGCACATCCTGAAAGGCCAGTGGTACTATATTATGCCCCTTGTTGTGATCACGGTCTTCATGCTGGCGGGCTTTTCGCCGGGCTATTCAGCGATTTTGGGTATAGCCACCTGCTTGGCTGTCAGCTGGGTCAAAAAGGATACGCGGATTACTCCTAAAGGATTCGTGGAAGCCTCCCGGGCCGGGGCTGAAAACAGCCTCAAGATCGGGGCCGTCGTAGGGGTCATCGGCATTATCATCGGTGTGCTGACCTACAGCGGACTGGTGCTCACCTTTGCCGATATCGTCATCGAACTTGCAGGCGGGTCGCTGGTTTTGACTATTCTGCTGATTGCTTTAGCATCACTGGTGCTGGGGATGGGGGTTCCGGTGACGGCCGCCTACCTCATTACCGCGGTTGTGGCCGTGCCGGCATTGATCCATCTCGGGGTGAACGAAATCGCAGCTCACATGATCGTATACTGGCTGTCCCAGGATTCCAACATTACGCCGCCCGTATGCATCGCCGCCTTTGCAGGCGCTACCATTGCCAAGGCCAACATGTGGAAAACTGCATTCGCCTCGTTTAAATTCGCAAAATTTCTGTATATGTCACCATTTTTGTTCGGCTATGTGCCCGGATACAGCTTGCAAGGCGGTACCATGGCCGTCATAAAGGCCTTTGTCCTGATTATTATAGGAACCTATCTCTACTCCTATCTCATGAGTTTTCATTGGGGTTATTACCTGAATCGAAAATACATCAAAAAGGTGGAAGCAGTATGATTATTCCAGAAATCAAAAAAATTCTTTATGCCACAGACCTTTCCGATAACGCCCGCTATGCATTTGCCTATGCCGTGAGACTTGCCAATCTCTTCGGCGCCGGGCTCACGCTGCTGCACGTTCTACCCGAAGTCCCGGAGTCGTTGGATGCAGCTGTTGAGGGATACATCAGTTCAGGCAACTGGGAGAAAATTAAGCAGCGTCACCTTGAGGATGCCAAAGAGACACTTACCCGTAAAAGAAGAGATCATGTGGCCATCAAAGAAGTTCTGGATCAATTTTGTGAAGACGCAAAGTCAGATAAAAAGGAAAGCCCTTTTGTCACGGACGATATCCTGGTTGTCTGGGGAAATCCGGTGGAACAAATTCTTTTACAGGCTGACGAAAAAAACTGCGATCTGATTGTTATGGGCACTCACGGCCGCGGATCCCTGGCGGACGCCATGATCGGGAGCACCGCCCGCCGGGTCGTGCGTCGATCCAAAAAGCCGGTCCTGGTCATACGGCTGCCGGAAGAAAGCGACTGACCCCTCATTTGGAGACTGTGTCATAATTCAAAAATATGTTTAGTTTACGATTGTCATGCCGGACTTGATCCGGCATCCAGTAGTGTAACACTTTGATAAAGAAATGGATTCCGGGTCAAGCCCGGAATGACAAAAACAGTAATATGTTAATTTTTGCCAATTGCGACACAGCCTGTTGCCGAAGAGGCAGAGGACCCTGGCTGACGGAATTTCTATGACGGTTTTTTTCAAAAAATTATGCGGAGTTAATCGACAACTACGGTGTACTCTGAAAGGCAGGCATCCGGGGTAACCGTAATTGAGCAAATCGTATAATCTCTTTTCAAGATCGTGATATTCTGGTTTTTCAAGCCTCTCATTTTGGATATACTGCGGGGGTGGACTCTAATTGTCACGGAATCACCCTTCGATCCCCGACTTTCAAGCAGCTGTCTGGCCAAATCCAGAAAAATCTCGGAATATACCAGATGGCCAAAGGCAGGGTGATACGGCCCGGCCAGAATTGCCCCACCGCTATCAAGATCTTCGGCGGCCTGAAGCCCCATCCGAATTACCGCTATATTTTTCTGCTTAAAATACAAAAAGAGTTTTTTTGCCAGGCTGACGCTGGAAGCCAGCGAGGGCGGCGAATATTTTTCTTGCCGGTACATTTGAGCCAGAAAACTGTGCTCGAGCACCACGGTGGGGTAAATTCTAACAAAATCGGGTTGCAACGCTGCAATTTTTTTTGCGGTAACCAGCGTTTTTTGCGGGCTATCGCCCGGAAGCCCGATCATTATCTGCATTCCGATTTGATAGTTTCGATTTTTTAGTAAATCCATCGCTTTTATGGTATCAGCGGCCGAATGACCGCGTCTTGCCATCGATAAAACCTGATCATCCATCGACTGTACACCGAGTTCGATGGTTGAAACCGGATACGGGTTGATCAAATCAAGTCGCGTGAGATCGATGGTATCCGGCCGGGTGGAAAACCGGATACCATCCACTTGACCGGTTTGAACAAACCCGCCGGCCTCGTACAGCAATAATTCGATATCGACCGTATTTAACCCCAGAAAATTGCCGCCAAAATATGCAACCTCTGTAAAACTTCTGTGTATCCGTTTGTAAATGAGAAAATCAGCAATTTGCCTGCGAACAGCGGCCGCAGAAGGAATTTTAGTTTCGGCGCCGGTAAGTACGCGTTGATTGCAAAAGACGCACCGGTGGGGACATCCTGCATGGGGGATGAAAATGGGAATGATAAAGGGTCGCAACTCGGATGCTGGATGCAGAATTTTTGATGCCGGACGTTCGTTAACGGAGACCGGAAGGTCTTCTGATGGCGTTATCCGCTGAATTTTATCCGGTGCGGGCACTGAACTCATGTGGGTCAATCCACTAAACGGGTATTGAACAGCCTGTATCAGATGTCATCTTGCAAAATTTCAAGCGCGTTTTTAGCGGCATCTTGTTCGGCCAACTTTTTGCTTTTACCGACACCTTCGGTTTTGAGCGCTTTGACCTCCAGTTGCACAATAAAGGTCTTATCGTGATCCGGTCCACTCTCATTGATGACGTGATACTGGGGCATCACCCGCTGGTGGGCCTGGACATACTCTTGCAATTGGCTTTTGTAATCATAACTTTCAGCCGGAGAATGCAAGGTTTCAAGCAGGTCGGAAAAATGGGTCGCTATGAATGTGTGTACCGCGTCAAAACCGCCATCCAGATAAACAGCCGCAACCACCGCTTCAAATGTATTGGCTAAAATGGAGCTCTTCTCGCGTCCATGGGTCTGCTCCTCCCCCCGGCCGAGCTGTATGTGAGCCCCCAGGCCCAATATGCGGGCAATTGTCGCCAGTTGAGTTTCATTCACCAGACTGGCCCGCATCCTGGATAACTCCCCTTCTTTCCACTCGGGGAATCGTTCCATCAAAATGTGCCCGACCACAAGATTTAAAACCGCATCCCCCAGAAATTCGAAACGCTCGTTATCCGGCAAGTCCATAGCGGTCTGCTCATTAACATAAGAGCTGTGCCGACAGGCCTCATGGAGAAGGGCCTCAGCTTTGAATTCATACTGAAGTTTTTGAACGAGTATGTGGGTGTCGTCGTTCATGTGACAGCCTTCTGTTTATGCGTAAGAGTTATTGCGATCGGGTTGCAGCTTACTTAAACCTGGGATTTGAGATTATCTTTTCATACAGCGAGTACGGAACGAAAAACTGGCCCTTTCCCGTCCCCATTTGGATGTCGGGTGTCAGAAAACCATGAAAATCTGTCCCGCCGGTCATCAGCAAATCATGCTTTTTAGCAATTCGGGCATAAAAAGCTGTTTTCCTGGGAGGGTGTCCCGGATAATAGACCTCGATGCCCTTCAACCCCATGCCCTTTAAAACGATTATCAGTTTCTCCAGGTCGGTGTCACGCTTCAAACCGAGTAAGTAAGGATGGGCCAGAACAGGTAGGCCGCCGGCTCCATTTATGACGTCCAGGGCTTGCTGGCAATCAATCCGAACCTTTTTCTGATAGGCCGGTTTACCCTGGGCTAAGTATTTATTAAAGGCTTCATCAATTGAATCAACGAAACCCATTTTTACCATAAATTGGGCAATATGCGGCCGGCCAAGTTGTGCCTGCCCAACGTCTGCTTTAACATCGCTCAAAGAAAAATTAAATCCCAGGTCATTCAGGCGTCGAATAATCCCGGGATTACGGTTTTTTCTGGCCTTTTGAAGGACCGCCAGTGTCTTAATTAACTCGACGTCATCAAGTTTGAGGGCATAGCCTAAGATATGGAAGCTGCCAGAGCAGTTTAGGGCGGCAGGGGGAGATGCACTGATTTCAACACCGGTTAGAAACTTTACGGAAGGGGGTATACCCAGACTCAGCGCTTCTTTTGATCCATCAACCGTATCGTGATCGGTGATGGCAATTGCCCTGAGATTTTGTTCCTGGGCCTGTCTAATAATTTCAGACGGTGTAGCGGTTCCGTCTGACGCTGTGGAATGTAAATGAAGGTCTATACCACCGTGCTCATTACAACCCAAGGGCTTTCTCTAAAGCCTCCTCTTTGGATTTACATTCAATGCACTGAGAGGTAACCGGTCTGGCTTTTAGTCGTTTAATCGAAATATCTTCGCCGCAAGTTTCGCATATTCCGAAGGTGTCATTTTCAATGCGCTCAAGGGCTTTTTTTATCTTTTTTATCAGCTTACTCTCCCTGTCCCTGATCCGGAGCATAAAATTTCGATCCGCCTCCAGAGCTGCCCGGTCTGTTGGATCCGGACAATTTTCCTTCGGAATGGTCATTCCCGAGACCGTATCATCGGCCTGGTTTAGAAGTTCTTCCAAGCGACTGGTCAAAAACTGTTTGAAATATTCTATATCTTTCTTTTTCATATTAAAGCCCTTTATGACAAACTTTAGCGTTATCGAAAAGGGTATTGGTTATCATAACTCAAATTTCATGTAAAGTACTAATTGTATTTTTTCATATTTATAATAGCGACAAAATAAAAATAATATAGCGATTCAATAGGATTTGGAACCTCTAAATTGCAAGAAGCTATTATACTTTAAAATACGAAGATTCTTCAAGTCTTAATAAACTATTTAGCTTTTTTATTGTAGCTATCAAATAAGTATAGTATATTTTTAAAGCCGGTCATCGTTGCGATGCCGTTTTCTTATCAATTTTTGCGATCTTTCAGATGCCTGACGATTGGAGGAAAGGAAGTAGGAAATGCAGGAAAAAAAGCAGACCCTTCACCCAGAGCCTGTTTATAAAAAAATTACTATCAAAACGACTGATGGTGCTACCATCCAGGGAAGGGTCAATCTAACCCCAAAGGAGCGTGTCTCTGACCTTTTCACCAAAAGCAAATCCCCATTTATTGTTATTGTCGATTCCTTTTTGAGGGAAGGACAGGGCAAAACACTCATTGTCAACAAAGAGCACATCGTATGGGTTGAACCGGAAGATGATTAAGCGAGATTATTTACAACCCCCTGCCAGATACTCATCCCATTCCATGGGAAGAAGTTGCTTTTTTTTATTATTGCAGTCCTTGCAGGCAGCAACCACATTTCCCTTGATGCTTTTGCCGCCACGAGACAGGGGTACGATATGGTCCATTGTCAGTTCTTTGGGCGCTGTCCGGTGACCACAATAATGACATACCCCTTTCGCCAATCGCCGTTTCCACCACTGCGATTCCCTGAGAGTCCTGGCTTTGTAACGCTCTTTTTTTAAATCTGACCCGTCCAATTCATAAATGTACGGTTTCATCCCCTTTTTTCCTGCCCCAGCATGGCAAATAGTTTTCCCCGGTTTGGCAAAGATTAAAAAGTACAGGCCCGCGTGAAATTTGCGATGGTTGTTAAGCGTAATATCGCCTTCACTTTCATTGTTATTTTTTCTGGTTACAACCTCAAGATGGTTTTACGAAAATAATCATGGCCCAGCACCTTATCAAGTCTGCAATTCCACATGACCCTGCCAGGTCAGGCGATTATTCCAAAAGTTTTGGGACTCAAAACCCATTCAGGCCTTTAAATTCTTGACATTGACAACTTACATTGCTTGGTATAATAAACCACAACGCTGTTTATAATTTCTACTGAATCGTTGTATGGTAAGTAAATTATGCCCCCTGAAAACTATTTGATGGAAAGTGATGACGAGGCGCTCCGCCTTGATTTGAAGACCCACGCAAATGAGATCGAAACTCAAGCCGTGTGGGCTGGATTAAAACCCGGTATGCGGGTGGCCGATTTGGGTTGCGGCTCTGGAAAGACCTCCTATATTCTGAACAAGCTTATTAAGCCCGGTGGCCAAACAATAGGAATTGATTTTGCTGAACAAAGAGTGACGTATGCAAAAGAACACTACAGAGACCATGGACTCGAGTTCCTAATAAAAGATATTCGTGATCCAGTTGATGATATCGGTATGTTTGATTTTATGTGGATCCGTTTTGTCCTTGAATACTATCGGTCAAAAAGCTTTGATATCCTCAGTAATGTTTTAAAAATTGTAAAACCCGGCGGGATCATCTGTCTGATTGATTTGGACCATAATTGTCTGAATCATTTTGGAATGTCTGCAAGACTTGAAAAGTCGATGTATGGAATTATGCAGGCGTTGGAGATGAAGGCTGATTTCGATCCATATGTCGGCAGAAAGCTTTACGCTTATCTTTATGATTTAGGCTGTCAGGCGATTAATGTCCGTTTAGACCCGCATCACCTTATCTTTGGAGAACTAAAAGAGGTCGATGTATTTAACTGGACAAAAAAGGTTGAAATCGCAGGTAAAAAGGCCGGTTACCATTTTGAGGGTTATAAAGACGGTTATGACGAGTTTTTCGATGAGTTCAAACAGTTTTTTCGCAATCCAAGAAGATTTACTTACACGCCGGTAATTTGCTGCACAGGTCGAAAACCTAAAAATTAGTTAGAAGTGGCTTCAAAACCGCGCCTGAGGCGGACAAGCCCCACTTTATCCGCCAGAGATCTTTGGCGGACTAGTCCGCCTCAGGGCTAAGAGCCAATAGCTGCGTTGCAGGCGAAAACCCGCGGAGAACGCAGCTCCTCGGAAAAATGGCCCTTTCCGGATGGAAACTAACTAAAAGCCATCTCAAAATTAGGATTTTGGCTCAAGATTCCGTCTTCGCCTAATGGCTACGCCGCGACAAGCGCGGCGGGGACGAGTTTCAAACCGCAGGCATACTTGAGTATTTCGAGGATTTGAAACGAGTCGCCAACAAAGACATTGAGCCAAAAGACATTTTTGAGATAGCTTCTAGATCATTGAGGCTCGGTAGGCGGGCTCTCCGGCATGTATTTTCGAATAATAGTTAAAAAAAGCATCTACAATTTTTCTGTCAAAACTTTTGCCACTTTCATTCTTCAACAACTTAATCGCTTCATGAAGCGGTAGCGGCCCGCGATAATGGCGCTTAGCGGTGATGGCCTCAAAAAAATCCGCCACCGCGATAATTCTGGCGCCCAGCGGAATCTCCTCTCCTCTTAAGCCATCCGGATAACCGTTCCCATTAAATTTTTCATGATGGGCACCAACGACTTCAGGTACCTGGCTGAAAACGCCATCAAAGTTTATCTGTTCCAGGATGCGCCGGCTTTTGAAAGAATGATTTTTTACAATTTCATATTCATGCTCCGTCAGCTTGCCGGGCTTTTTCAAGATTGCGTCCGGAATACCAATCTTTCCGTAATCATGAAGCAGGGCAGCCACTTGGATCATTTGGCAGTCAGCCCTTGGGAGTCCCAGCTCGTAGGCAATTCCTAAGGCATATTTTGTAACATTTTCAGAGTGCCCTGATGTCAAAGGATCCCGGGCATCAATGCTGGCAGCCAGAACCTGTAAAATCGATCTGAATTGACGCTCCCTGGCTTCATGGAGCTGAGCATTTCGAATACTTACACCTAAAACAGATGCAATTCCCATTAACAAACTTATGTCGCTTTGGACGAGAGGACGTCTTGAACGCAAGTTATCGGCTGCAAGGACACCCAGTGATTTCTTGTCACAAACAATTGGACAACAAATGAAAGATCGTGATCCCAATTTATTGGCCAGTGAGAGGCTTCTGGTTGAAAAATTGGACTCAATCTCTTTGATATTATTCACTAAAAAAGGTTTCTGATCACGGAAGGCAACAATAAATATTCCCTGGGATTCAGGTTTATCAAGGTGGAAGGCTGCATTTTTCAAAAATTCCGATTGGTGAACTCCGAAACCGTACCCTGCACGAAACAATAGTCTCTTTCTTTCAGAATCAGCTAAAAGTATCATACAGCGGTCGTAATCGAGACGTTTTTTTGATATTTCAACAATTTTTGATAGAATTTCTTCAATTCTCGTGCGGCTGCTGATAGCCTGCCCAATTTCATTGGTCATAAGAGCATTATTGTAATTGATGTTGATCTGATCCAGCAGTAGATCGGTTGAATATTTTAGATTATTTAAACTGGATTTTAGTTCTGATCTTTCAATAGTTCCGGCTAAATAAGATAGCAATAAGACTATTGCAGCAGAAACAGGCAAAAGTGCGGTTAAAGTAAAAAAGGTAAATTTGACACTAGTTATAACACAGGCCAGTAATAGAGAAATGGCTGCATAATTTCTTATTTTTTTTAACGAATCGACAATTGATTTATCCAAAGAAATGATGTAACGGCAAGTATTTCCGCCCTCGAAAATACATTCGGGATGCTGAATATCAGGTGGTTTGCATCCAAACATTGTTGCGATCGATTCTAAATAACCTTTCCGGTTTTCACATTGAAACGACTGTTCCACAATCCCCGGTTTCGGTGTTACGATTATTTCAATCTTATTGGGCGCTATTTTTTTTGATTCATAAGTAGTCGATCGGGTAAAATTGGTGGCGGCTTTTCCTACCATTTCATAGCCCGCGGTAGGACCAACCATGCTGAGAAACCATTGACGCATCACGCCACTCGCTTCGGGCATGGCTGCGTAACGACCGGCTTCCCTCGCAATATTTTTATTTTTAGTGAGTTCGGAAAGCTTTTGATGAAAGAGGTTTATTTGTTTCTGAGTAAACCAATGTCCCTGATCGGCGATCTCATAGGGCTTCATTTTGGCACAACGGAGAAGATCGTTGATATCGATGAAGCTATACTTTTTTCTGATAAGTTTGATGTAATTATCCACAATACGGCTGTTATATAAGGGGCTGTTATCTTTGTATGTCGAGATCGGCATGGCGGGTTAACTTGAAAATAAATTCAGTTATTAGACAAATCTTAGTAACCGATTAAGATATTCGAAATAGGGATCCGTATACTGCAAGTTAATTATCCACAAATTATAATGCTTTTCATATTGCAGCTTTTCGTTATCGGCATAGGCAGCCGGGTATAAAAGTATCGGCATTTCATCTTGCTTAACCGTATTGGCCACAATTGACACCGTTTTGAAAAAGATGTCTTTGGAAAATTCAGTTGCATCAATAACAAAGACTTTGATGCAGTTCGTCAGATCCGATAGATTTAAGCCCAAATCAGCGATATCTACCATGACAACTGATTTTAGAAGGCCTCTTTTTCGCAAGGAGAACAGATGCCTTCCGCGTTTTAATCCTAACCGACTATATTCTCTGGCAAGATTATCGATATTTAATTTGTAAGGTGTCAGGTCTAGAGTTTCTAACATGCAACCGCCGGATGTATGTTGGTAAAAGTTTTCCAGTTCCTGAATATCTTGCAAATATGTTTGCGTTAGTTCCCAAGGTTCAGGTAAATCGGAATCATCATAGTTCTCTTTGCTGTGATGAAAATAAGCAAAGGTATCAATTGAACATCCTTTTGGATCATTGATACTTTTTGTTGCCCCGCCAAAAACGCGACTCGGAAATTTATTTTCAGGCTGGTAATAACACATAAGATAGTCCATGTTGAGAGATAAAAGTCTATGGGAGGCATTACCAAGGCGGCCAATTTGGTCGAGCACTATCAATCCGGCTTTATTTAAAGCCGATCGTCTGGCGGCATGATGATGAATTAGCCAGGTTTTATGGTAAAATCGAATCATGGCCATATGGCCCATAATCCGTCCTTTTACCTGGTATATAAAGTGCCTAGCAATATGGGGGTTTTGCGTGTAGATTTTTTCGTAAGTTTTTTTGATTTCATTTTTGTTTTTCTGAATAAATGCGTACTTATCGGGATATATAAATCCGGTTTCAAAAAAGAAATCCCAGAGGTCATCCATATTGACCGTATTGCAAATATATGAATCTTTGTCTCTGGATTGATGTAAAAGGGAGAGAAGTCTGACATGATCTTGGATGTCTATATCCAAAAGTGCAAGTCCGCATTTTACCCATTTATCACCATTTTTTTCTTCAATAATTTTGCTATAAATCACTTGGGCCCGGCATTCTATTTTAAAGCTGTTGGCAAAACTCAACTCTACTTCTGGTAAAATTAGTCCCGGCAAAAGCACGGAATTGTTGACGTCTTCTTCTACCGAGAATCCCAAGCCTGATAGATCGATAACCTTTAGATTGAATATTGAATTGGTAAAAGGATGTCTGAATAGAATATTCGGCGATGGATTTAGTTCATATCTATAGCTGCGATACTCTTTATGTTTGAATCTTTGAATCTCAAACTTCAGTGGTTCTAAAATATAGGTTTTAGATGGCGCAGCGCTTGTCTGTCTGATAACTCTGCACTCTCCAGCATACAGGGGTTCTTGATTCCTGGATAATATGATGTTAACCGGAGCCTCAGGATTTATCCAGTCAAATGTCTGGGGAGGGACTGCGATGAGTTCAACTCGTAACGAACATACATTGAAATCTAGTAGCGCACCTGAAAATATTGAACTGTTCTGGATAAACTGAACTGTTATACCTTGGCACATATGGCGGGCTGTTGCCCGTGAACAGACCTCGTAACATTCTTCTGGTAAAATAACACTGATACCTTCTTTATCTAACCGTAACAGTTGGGGTTTTACCAAAAGAAGTTGATTGCCGTCGATGAGCACACGCGCGACGTCGCTGGCCGAATCGCACACGGGATTCTCGACCATAAAACGCAACGCGTTGGCCGCGGCTGGAATCGCCACGTCTTGCTCGACGTGCTGGCTTCCCGCCAGAGCTCCGCCGCCGAACCAGGCCCAGGCCAGCGCAACCAAGGCCAGCGGAACGTAGACGATCAGCGCGATCTTGGTGATCGGAGTTGGCGATGGCAAGGTCGAGCGGGATGTATCAAAGTGCTCTCTACACCGCAATGCAAGCGAGACAGTCAGTTGACAAAAAAGCGCGGGGCGGAGTACTAGCCATGGCCATACGCGCATGACCGAGCTGTCTGGCGAAGACGTCGCGAAGGTCCTCGTGGTCGACGACGAGGAAGTGATTCGGGAGATCCTCGCGGACTTCCTGACGATGGAGGGCTTCTACGTTCGCACCGCGGAGGACGGAAGCGGAGCGCTGGTCGAGCTTTCGCGAGACCGATTCGACCTGGTCCTGAGCGACTTGAAGATGCCGAACATGGGCGGCCTCGAGCTGCTCGGCGCCATTCGTAAGCACACGCCTCACGTGGTGACGATCATCATGACCGGCTTTGGCACGGTCGACACCGCCATCGAAGCGATGAAGCAGGGCGCCTACGACTACGTCCTCAAGCCCTTCAAGGTCGAGGTGGTCGTCCACACGATCCGGCGAGGGCTCGAAAAACAGCGACTCCAAGCGGAGAACTTT
>CAMYNZ010000055.1 GCA_947259865.1 uncultured Desulfobacterales bacterium
GCGGCCAGCCAGCCGCCGTCGGCATCGTGGAACCGCCGCTGGATCTCGTGCTCCCCTGCGGTGTTCATCCACCCTGGCTGCAGCAGGTTGACTCGGATCCGGTGACGCATCAGGGCGAAGGCGGCGTTGCGGGTGATCGCGGCCAGCGCGGCCTTCGAGGCCGAGTACGGGTAGAGGAAGTCCTGGCCGCCGTGGGCTGCGACGCTGCCGATGTTGACGATCGTGCCCTCGATCGACTCTCGACGCATGATCCTGGCCGCCCCGGTGATCAACAGCGCCGGTGCCCGGGTGTTGACGGCCAGCATCGCGTCCCACAGCTCGGCATCGGTGTCCCAGACCGAGCCCCGGACGGTGAGCGCCGCTCCGTTGACCAGGCAGTCGATCGCCACTCAGTCTCTGCTGTTGATCCCAACCTTATACACACACAGGATGTTGACGTGTTCGCCCCCTGCGCACTCGGCGCGGTGTTGAACGATACTACCATCCCGGAACTGAAGGCACGTGCCGTGTGTGGTTTGGCTAACAATCAGCTCGAGCGGCCCGATCACGGCAAACAACTGTTCGACCGTAACATCCTTTATGTACCAGACTTCGTTGTGAATGCAGGTGGCATGATGGGGGCATCAACGGTTATCTTCTCTAAGCCCGATCGAGAAAAAGCACTGGCTAACATCGAAAAAATTTTCACCACGGTAATCAAGATCTTGGAACGATCTCGTGATGAGGGTAAGCCATCATCGGCTATTGCCGAAGAAATGGCCATAGCCAGGATACGCAACAGCGTATAATTGACATGGCTCGTGGCTCAATAATTGTCGCATTATCAACATACCGCTAATTCCTGCAATTCTGATGGTATTATGCAATTTTAACAGTGCCTGAAATGTCCACTCTTCTTGCCAAAGCATACATATTTCATTGCCAATATGAAAATGTAATATTCAACTGGTAAATCTAGCTTCGAAAAAAATAAAGCGAACACTATATTCTCCATTAAAATAAAAATCAATCTCTTGCGATTCAAATCGGTTGGTTTTTCTCAATTTGTATCCCCTACGATAAATGGTGTAGATCGAACGCCGATACTGTTCTTTTTTACCCAGATTCTTGCCATCAGAACCGTTTCTCCCTCTGCATTTACGAGGTTTGGTTGTTCTTCTAGATATGAAATGTCGGCCGTGTGGAATTCGTAATAATATGTATTGGTACTGTAAGGATCGGTCATCAGAAGAACCCTTTCAGGGTCAAAAGGATGTTTGCGGGGCGAACCGGTGAATGCAACATGGGACTTTAGCAATTCGTTAAAATTCTTAGGGCGTTTGTATGCTTGTATTTCGAATTTTTCTGCTGTTTGTGGAAATTGAGATATGGGCATTTTTCAACCTCCTGCAAAAACCCGGTTTGATCAGCAGTTTTATTCCGGGCAACTATGCTTTGGTATTTACGTGTACATAACGGGTTCTAAATCTTTCAACGCTGTTTCATCCACTACACCAAGCCGCATAGCTATTTTTGGTTTCAGCAATGCGAAGTTTCCGGTTGACCGGGTGCAAACATCACCTTTGCTGTTATATATGAAACCTTCCATTATGGCTTCTTTTTCGGATTTGAACTCCAGCACTTTTCCTTCGGCCTTTAGTTCTTCTTGTATCTGAACCTGTTTAATAAATTCTATGGTTATCGTTCGGGTAACGATTACTTTTTTGAGCAGATATAAAGCCGACCAACTCATGATCTCATCCAGGATGGTGGTAACAACGCCACCGTGAACCATTTTACTCCAGCCGCACAGATGCTCCGGAACCGTCAACCAGGAAACCACCGATTCCGTATTACCATAAAACTGCATATGAAGACCTGATGGATTAACGCTGCTGCAACCAAAACACATCTGGTTGCGTATTGCGGGCAATTTTTTCAAACCGGATGAATCATTCATAATAAAATCATACCTTTTTAAAATGCATTAAATAATTTACGTGTACATTTCCCCCCAGTCGGCATCTGCGCATGATCGGGTTGTAGTGCAACCCCGTCAAGTCCTGCAATGCTAATCCTGCTTTTTGGGCCCAAATTTTCAACTCGGACGGTTTAATGAATTTACGGTATTGATGGGTTCCTTTGTGGACAATACCCAGAATATATTCTGCGGCTATGATTGCCAACAGTAAAGATTTCAAGTTTCGGTTAATCGTAGCAAAGAATATATCGCCTGATGGCTTGGCCAACGCTTTGCAGGCCCGGACGATGCTTGACGGCCGGGGTACATGTTCCAGCAACTCCAGGCAAGTCACAATATCGAAACTTTCCGGTGCTGCGGCTGCCAGTGCTTCAGCGGTTGTGCGCTGATATTCTATATTGAGGCCACTTATTTTCATGTGGTGCTGTGCCACAGCCAGCGGTTTTCCCCCCATGTCAATACCGGTCACCTTAGCGCCCAGAGCTGCCATCGCCTCGGACAGAATTCCGCCACCGCAACCGACATCCAGAACTTTTTTGCCGGTCAACCCGGCCTGCTTATCGATATACGCCAGTCGCCAGGGGTTGATGTCATGCAGCCCCTTAAAACCGCCCTTTTTGTCCCACCAATGAGCAGCCAGCGCATCAAACTTGGAAATTTCATCATAGTCTATGTTGGGATTCTCTTGGGCCATATTGATTTTGAATTTGGTTTTATCAATCCCAATTGCCTGTTCGAGCGAAAATTGCCCCGGCCCCTGAACGGATGCCACCGAATGGTGATAGCACAGTTCGATACTATATACAAAGGCCAGGCCTGTTATGCAATGGTCGTTGACTTCAATTATCGTGTTGAAATAATATGATTATTGATCTAAATCAATGTATTAAGATTTATGTTACGAATATTTTAATTAAAATTAAATTGCGGTCCATTCCGGGAAGCTTACTTTAGGGTTAATCGCGGGATGGTTGAAAAAGTATTATTCAAAACCCTGTCAGCATAGGTCTGATTGTTTTGGTTTTGTAAGGCTTTGCGGTTGAAGGAGGCTAAAATGAAAACGGCGGAAGATATTGTAATAGAAAAAAATAAGGAAATTGTTTCGATTCCATTTGATCAAACGATTAAACAGGCGGCCCGCATAATGGTCGAAAACAAAATCGGTGCGATTTTAGTCACAAAAAACGATAAATATGTCGGAATTTGGTCGGAAAAAGACCTTCTGCACCACATCAGCGATCCGGGATTTGATCCCAAAATTGCCAGAATCGGCGATTATATGAGTTCACCGGTGCGCAGCGTACCTCATGACGCTGCTATTTACAAACTCCAAGAGATGTTTCTGGGCTTGTTTGTGCGCCATTTGCTCGTCGAGAAAGAAGGCATCTATATTGGGCTTATATCCATCGGTGATGTTACCCGGGCCAGTCTGCTTGAAAATGAACAAAGGTTTAAAGAGCTCAATTCTTTTGTCAGCTGGGAATATTATGAGAATTGGAAATGGGGCCGGAAAAAAAAGAAATAAACTGCCGCACCTGGCGGTCGGCTGGTAATTTTACCTTTACAACTAAATTTTGTTACCTTATATTGCCTGTGACTGATAAGGGGTCTTATCAACCTGGCGATATCAGTTTCTTCAGCAAAAACAAAGTCTCATCAACCCAGCTTTTATAGTTTCTCCAACAAAAAGCAACTATTTATCGATTAAATTAGAAAGAGTTAGGATTATACGATGCTCATTTCCTATCTGCCTGTTCTTGTTATGGTGGGATTTGTTTCTTTACTGGCGCTTGCCGTGCTTTTTATAAGTTCACTGCTGCGACCCAAAAATCCCTATCGGGAGAAGCTGAAACCGTGGGAATGTGGTTTCGAACCGATCGGTGAAGCCAGCAGAGGCTATGTCCGAATTCATTTTTTTATTATTGCTATTCTGTTTATTATCTTTGACGTCGAGACCCTCTTTCTCTTTCCGTGGGCCGTAATACTGACGGATACGAGCATCGCCGTGTTTGTATTTGTTGAGATGGTTATTTTCATAGCCATTCTAGCGATAGGGCTTATCTATGCCTGGGTCAAGGGGGCCCTGGAATGGATGTAATATTAAACAAAAAGCTGTCCAGCAAGAAATGCACAAATCGAATAGAACATAAACGATAACCGAGTTGAAGGTCCGATATGACTACCCATGAAAATTTCCTTGAAGATGCTGTCCTCTTTACGCAGCTCGAACATATTTCGGATGTACTGCGCGATAATCCGTTAATAAATAAGATCAAAAAAAACCAGGCAGTGAAGGGACTGTTTAATTGGGGCCGGGCATCATCCCTTTGGCCGATGTCGTTTGGCCTTGCCTGCTGCGCGCTTGAAATGATTGCATCGGCCTGTTCCCGGTATGATACCGACCGAATGGGAATTGTCTACAGGCCTTCGCCGCGTCAGTCGGATGTGATGATCGTGGCGGGAACAATGACCAAGAAGATGGCACCCCTGGTAAAAAGACTTTATGACCAGATGTCTGAACCGAGATGGGTCATCGCCCATGGAGGTTGTGCTTCCTGTGGCGGGCCCTACAACACCTATGCCGTGGTCCAGGGCACCCATCTTGTGGTTCCGGTTGACATTTATATTCCGGGATGCCCCCCCAGACCGGAAGCGCTGCTTTTCGGTTTTCTGGAACTAATGGAAAAAATAAAAAAGGAAAACCCTTTTATATTAAAAGATAAAAAGATTGGGATGGCATAAATGACGGAAGACCCCAAGGTCATATTGCTGAAAGAAAAGCTTGCCAGAAAGTTCAAAGATGGTGTGATCGACACCATAGTGTCTCGTGGCGAGGTGACGCATCTGGTAAAAAAAGAGGCGCTGCTGGACATTTGTGAATTCTTGAAAACAGACACCGATCTCAAAATGAACTACCTGGTCGATGTGCTCGGTGTAGATTATGCTCCCGCCGTACCGCGGTTTGAGGTCGTTTATCATCTTTACTCCATTCCAAAGCGGCACCGGCTGCGATTAAAGGTAAAGCTTGATGAAGGCGAGCCGGTTCCATCGGTTATCGACATCTGGCCGGCTGCGGATTGGCCCGAGCGCGAAACGTACGATATGTATGGCCTCATCTTTGAGGGACATCCTAATTTAAAAAGAATATACATGGCCTCCGATTGGGAAGGATTTCCGTTGAGAAAAGATTATCCGCTTCGGGGCTATAAGGATGAGTACAATCCCTTTGGCGAAGAGAAGGAAGAAGATTTGTGACAGCAAAACCCAAAGATATGATCGCCACCAAAAAAATAACCTTGCACCTGGGACCGCAACATCCCTCGGCTCACGGTTTGCTGCATCTTGTCATCGAAATTCAGGGGGAAGAAGTTATCAATGTTGAGCCGGATATCGGTTATCTGCACCGGGGCACCGAAAAGCTGGCCGAGAACCTGCTTTATCACCAATTTGTACCTTATATGGACAGACTTGATTATTTGTGCGCCATGAGCAACAACCTGGCCTATGTAATGGCGGTAGAGAAGCTTCTTGATATAGAGTCGCCCGAGAAAGTTACATACATCCGGGTGGTTGCCGCTGAGCTGTCCAGGATCGCGGGGCATCTTCTGTGTGTGGGCGCCTGGGGTATGGATCTGGGTGCCATGTCCATCCTTCTGTATGCCATGCGAGAAAGAGAAATAATCCTGGATATCTTTGAAATGATGTGCGGCGCCAGATTGACCCTGAGCTACATGCGCGTCGGTGGGGTGAGATATGATTTCACCGATGATTGTAAAGAAGCCTGTCTTAATCTTGTTAGAATAATGCCGCCAAGGATTGACGAATACGAAAAAATTCTCACCGGAAACAGGATCTGGCTGAAAAGGAATAAAGATGTCGGGATCATTTCTCCCGAAGACGCCATCGAGATTGGTTTAAGTGGTCCAGTTCTCAGGGCCAGCGGCGTGAAGTGGGATATCCGCAAGCATGAACCCTATCTGGTTTATGATCGCCTGGACTTTCATGTTCCCACAGGCGCTGCCGGTGATTGCTTCGACCGCTATATGGTTAGGATCGAAGAGATGCGGCAATCTCTCAGGATTATCGAACAGGCCGTTAACCAGATGCCTGAAGGGCCATTTCACATTGATGACCCCCAGATTGTTCCGGTAGCGCACGAATATACCTATGATAACATGGAAAATTTGATTCACCATTTTAAATACGTTTCCCACGGGTTTAAAGTTCCGGCCGGCGAAGCCTATGCGTCGATTGAAGCACCCAAGGGTGAACTGGGCGTTTATATCGTCAGCGACGGCAGCGAAAAGCCCTATAGACTTAAGATCAGGGCACCAACGTTTATGAATCTTCAATCGGTTAACCGTATGGCCCAGGGTCAATATCTGGCCGATGTCGTTGCAATACTATCGAGCCTTGACCCGGTGTTTGGTGAATGTGACAAGTAAAAAATATGATAACCCAGCAAACGATAGAGAAAATTCGTGATATAGAAAAACAGTATCCCGACAAAAAGTCGGCTGTCATGGGTGCGTTGTGGGCTGTGCAGCGTGAACGCGCGGGCACTCTATCAAAGCAGGATTTGGAAGAAATAGCCGAGCTTCTCAATATGAGCCCGGTGGAAGTTCAGGCGGCCGCTACGTTTTACAGCATGTACAATGTTGTTGAACCTGTGGGGCAATACCATATTCAGGTGTGCCACAATATTTCGTGTTCGCTTGTTGGGGCTGAAAACGTAATTGCCCACATTGAAAACGTTTTGGGCTTACAGCCGGGCCAGACCAGCGCCGACAAGAAGTTTTCTCTCACAACCGTGGAGTGTCTGGGTTCATGCGGGACCGCACCCATGATGCAGATCAATGACGATTACTACGAAAATCTGACCGCCGAAAAAATTGACGAAATATTTAAGGGGTTTAAATAGGAAATAATAACCACGATCCTCAACATCACCGCCAAAGATGGAAAAGATTCTGTTAAAAAATATTAAGTCACCCGATTCGCATAAGCTAGATAGTTTTCTAAATAGCGGGGGATACAAAGGGTTCGAGAAGGCGCTCCAGTTAAAACCCGATCGTGTTATTCAGATGGTCAAAGACTCGGGACTTAGGGGCCGCGGCGGCGCCGGCTTTTCGACCGGTTTGAAATGGAGCTTTATCCCCGAGGAACCCGCGGTTGCAAAATATCTTTGCTGCAACGCCGACGAAAGCGAACCCGGAACCTTTAAGGACCGGGCTGTTATCGAAAAAAATCCGCATCTTCTGCTTGAGGGCATGATGATCACCTGTTATGCCATCGGTGCGGCAGTCGGTTATATTTACATCAGAGGGGAATATGAATTCGGCGCCAGAATACTTGACCGGGCCCTCGAAGAGGCCTACGCGCATTCCTATCTCGGCCAGAATGTCCGGGGGTCCGGCTTTTCACTAGATATCTTTGTTCATCGCGGAGCCGGTGCCTATATCTGCGGTGAGGAAACCGCGTTGCTTGATTCAATTGAAGGTTACCGGGCCCAGCCGCGCAGCCGACCGCCGTTTCCCGCTTTAGCCGGCCTTTACCATAAGCCTACGGTTATAAATAATGTCGAAACACTGGCTTGTATTCCGTCGATCATCGAACACGGATCGCAATGGTTTGCCGCTATTGGTCCGGAGAAAAGCCCGGGCCCCAAATTATACGCCGTCAGCGGCCATGTCAAAAAACCCGGTGTATATGAGCTTCCAATGGGACTGACGATACGTGAATTAATATTTGATCATTGCGGCGGGATGCTCACAGATAAAAGCTTGAAAGCCGTCATACCCGGCGGTGTCAGTGCTCCGATGCTACCGGCCGAGGCTATCGACACCCCGTTTGATTTTGAATCCATTGCCGAAAGAGGCTCGATGCTCGGGTCAGCCGGTGTGATTGTTATGGATCAAAGCACCTGTATGGTGAAAACGGCCTACATAATAAATCGGTTTTTCAGTCATGAGTCATGCGGAAAGTGCACCCCCTGCCGGGATGGCACCCCCTGGATGTCGCAAATACTATGGAGACTCGAAAACGGAGAGGGTAGGGAAGGAGACGTCGAATTGCTCGAAAGCCTGTGCACCGGTATTTTCGGCAGGTGTTTCTGTGCCCTCGGTGACGCAGCCGTTATGGCCTTACGGGGTGCTCTGGAACATTTTAAGGATGAGTTTTTTTATCATATCGAGCATAAAAAATGCATGGTTTCTATGTGAGGAACCGGTGAATCGGAGACGGGGAGAATCGGGGATTTTCAGTTTTCCGTTTTTCCGTTTCTCCCCATCTCGGATTCAATTTTTAATGCTGATCATTTAGGAATTTATGAAAGTATATTCACAATTCACAGCGCAGACGCTGCAAATATGATGGTAACAGTCAAAATAAATGATAAAGAGATATCGGTTAAAGACGGTAGCCTTATTCTAGAAGCCGCCCGGATGGCCGGTTTTTACATCCCTACTTTTTGCTATCAGGCAGATCTTATCGGTATCGGATCCTGCCGCATGTGTATCGTTGAGATCGAGGGCCAAAAAAAACTGCAGGCTTCGTGTATCACCCCGGTAATGAACGGTATGAATGTGTTTACCGAGACGGAAACCGTAAACCAGGCCCGGGCGGCAATGCTGGAGTTTTTACTGGCCAACCACGGTCTGGACTGTCCGGTTTGTGAAAAGGGCGGTGAGTGTGAACTGCAGGACCAGGTTTACCGATACGGCCCGCACACCGGACGTTATGCCGAGAAGAAATACGTGTGGCACGACAAGGACTACATCATCAGTCCCGTAATCATAAAAAATTCCAACCGCTGCGTGCAGTGCATGAAATGCGTCCGGGTGTGCAAAGAAGTTGTCGGCCGGAATGTCATCGACGGTCTCCACAGGGGTGAATTACAGGAGGAGACGTCTTTTTTCAAAGGCATGCTCGATTGCGACCAGGACGGCAACTGCATAGAGGTTTGCCCGGTGGGCTGTTTTATGCGGCTGCCTTTCCGATACAAAACCCGACCGTGGGATCTGAATGGTGCGGATACGATCTGCCCCTATTGTGCAACCGGATGCCGGATGGTCATCGAGGAGCGGGATGGGAAGGTCATCAGATCCAGAGCTCAGTTGGGTGTGGGGCTAAACAGCGAAACCCTCTGTGCCCGTGGCAGGTTTGGCTACGACTTCATTGACCGCAAAGACCGGCTGACCACACCGCTTTTAAAGAAAAATAACAAACTTGTACCGGCATCATGGGAAGAGGCATTGGCGGTGATCAAGAATAACTTAAGGCCCTCTGATCCGGTAAAAACCGGTGGTATTGCGTCCGCCAGGCTTAGCAACGAGGAATTATATCTCTTCCAGATCCTGATCAGAAAGACACTCAACAGCCCCAATATCGATTCAGGCTTGCGGTGGGACCCCCGGGCTGTAAAAGCTTTTATTGCGGCAACCCGCATGCATACAGGCGGGGTGTCCGTATTCGACTGCATGGAGGCGCAGGCGCTGCTTATCATCGGATCACACCTGTCGGATGAAAATCCGGTTACCGATTATATCGTCAGAAGGATTTCTTTATCCGGCAATATAACTGTGATGATCGCATCTCCACGAGCCATGAAACTCGACCGTTCAGCCGGTATCAGCCTGAGACATTTTCCCGCAACCGAAAACGAAATTCTGGAAGCACTGGCGCTTAAGCTCGCTGAATTTAACACCGATAAATTGCCGGCCGAAGCTGGGAAAGACGCCGGCCAAAAACGGGAAATTGAAAGCGTTGTAAGCCTTGCCGGTGCCGACCCGGATACTTTAAATCGGCTGGCGGAGAGCCTGAACAGATCTGCTTCTGTGAGCATAATGGCGGGCACGGAATTTTTAAGGTTCCCCCGGGGAACGGCCGGACTCACAAAGCTGGTCGATTTGCTGGAAACGCTCGGCAAGCGGGTTCTGGTTATGCCCGTGCTTGACCGCTGCAATCAGCGAGGCGCATGGGAAATGGGTGTTCATCCCGGCCTGGGCCTCGAATATCATGAATTGCAGCAGGCCGGATTTGGACATGACGCCATGCTGGCGGCGGCTGCAAAAGGTGATCTTGAATCCCTGTATATCATCCGGGAAGATCCGATGGCCACTTTCGGCCAACCGGAGTATGTGAAACAAGCACTTTCAAAGCCCAATTTTTTACTGGTACAGGATATTTTTCTCACTGAAACGGCCCGGCTGGCTGATTGTGTGCTGCCGGGTGCATCATTTGCCGAAATAGAGGGTACCTTTACCAACCAGGAGGGTCGGGTCCAATCGATTTCCCGACTGATGAAACCGCCTGGCAAAGCTAAAACCGATCTGGAAATTATTGCCAGGATTGGAAAGCGGTTCGATGAATCATTCAGTCCTTACACCAAACGTGCGGCGGTGGTTTTTGAAGAAATTCGCAAAAAGATCAGTATGTACAGCAATGTCAGTCTCTCATTTAACAATCAGAGAAATGAAGCCAATGACCTGGATAATAAGCCTGCTCTGGTAAGCGATGCCGGCGTCAAGCCGCCTTCCGAGCATTTCAGCCCCGGGTCAGCAGACAGGGATAAGGGCAGTACAGCGTTCGCACTTGTCACCGGGAATCATCTATTTTATTCGGGAAGACTTACGGAAATGTCTGATATACTCAAGGGTCTGCTCGAAGAACCGACAGTGGAGATAAGTGCTGAGGATGCAGCCAAACTGGATGTTTCCAGCGGTCAAAAGGTCATGATAGCGGGCAGCCGGTACAAAGCAGTGTTGACGGTCAGGATCACATCCGGATCCCAGAACGGAATGGCTTTCATTGCCGAAAATTTCAAGGATGTGCCGGTGAACCGGTTTTTTGAGAAGGGTCGTTTCATGACTAAGGTCAGCATTACAAAGGTATAAGCTAGAAGCTATCTCAAAAATGCAACTAGCGTCCAATGGCTGCGTTGTCCCGCGGCTTGAAATGCTAATTAATCGCGGCAAGATGCCGCTCCCACTGTTCATATTGATTCGAGCTTAGTATTCACCATGGTATTCAAAAATTGGTGGGAGTGGCTTCCAGCCACGAGGTGTACGCTCCGCTTTCAAACCTCGGTACGCCTTGATGCATACATTAATCTGTTTAAATTAGATATGTAATCCCGCTTCAGCGGGGCCATTGAACGCGATCTACTATTTTTGAGGTGGCTTCTAGTATCGTGTCCGACAAATAGTTGGCGAAATTCAGCACAAAATTTGAAACATCCGCAAGATGTTGCCTTCATATCAGGGTTGGGGGGTGAAAGAATGATTGATTTAAGTTTACTTAAAGAACAACCGTTTTTAAACGACCTGACCGATGGAGAACTCGCGCTTATAGCAACGATAACCCAAAAAAAAGCGTTCAAACTCGGCCAAACGATCTTTAAGGCATCAGACCACGGAGAATCGCTTTACATCATCAGGAGCGGGGAAGTTAAAGTCTGCATGGCCGCCACGGATGGCGAGCTTTTCACCCTCACCATTTTAAAGGATGGAGACATCTTCGGTGCCATGAGCTTTATTGACGCAAAACCCAGATCGGCAACCATCATTGCGATATCGGATGTTGAGACCTATGTCATCGAGCGTGCGGATGCTGAAAAAATTGCCAACGACAATCCACGGATACTTTACAAACTGATGCGTAACATCATCCGGACCGTTCATGACGTGGTGAATATGATGAACGCCCGGCACATCGAGATGATAAACTACATGTGGGGACGCAAAAGGTTCACCTGATGATATTTGATTCAGCCCTGATCGTTGAAGTCATATTGATCGTTGTCAAGGTGGTGGTGCTGAGCCTACTGCTGTTTCTTTTACCGCTTCCGCTGACGTGGATCGAGCGCAAGATCGCCGGACACATACAGGTTAGACTCGGTCCCTGGCGGGTCGGGCCCCATGGCCTGTTGCAACCCCTCGCGGATTTGATCAAGCTTCATTTCAAAGAGGACATTGTTCCCGATAAGGCCGATAAGTTCCTTTTTAAATTGGCACCCCTCTTCGCACTTGTTCCGGCTTTTGCCGTCTTTGTGGTAATACCCTTTGGCGACAGCATCACCGTGCCCCTGATAAATAAAGAGGTCACATTGTATATTTCCGATATGAACGTGGGACTTCTGTACATTCTTGCCATTGCAAGTATTGGTATTTACGGGGTCATATTAGGCGGCTGGGCATCCAACAGCAAGTATTCGCTGCTCGGCGGGCTGCGTTCATCGGCTCAGATGATAAGCTATGAGGTTGCCCTGAGTTTTGCCGTAATCGGCGTGGTCATGATGAGCAACTCCTTGAGTTTAGTGGAAATCGTCAACAGCCAAGGCGGCGGAATCCGAAACTGGAACATTGCCTATCTTCCGGTTGGTCCGGTCTGGTTCGGGTTGTTTATTACTGCTGGTTTAGCGGAAATAAACCGCATACCTTTTGATCTGCCCGAAGATGAAGGCACCCTGGCCGCGGGCTACCACACCGAATACAGCGGCTTGCGATTTGCATTCTTTATGTTGTCCGAGTACGTTGCGCTGTTTACGATTTCACTGCTGGCGGTTATTCTTTTTATGGGTGGCTGGCATGCGCCCTTCGAACTGCCTTTGCAGATACCACCGATCATCTGGTTTCTGGGAAAAACCGCCGCCTTTATCTATTTTTTTATTTGGGTCCGGTTCACACTTCCGAGATACCGTTATGATCAACTGATGAAAATAGGGTGGAAGGTTCTGATTCCGGTTTCGCTCGTCAACATCATGGTGACGGGGGTTTTAAGAATTTGGGGCTGAAGGCTTTTCTGAATGAAGACGTATTTCTTTGTTACGTGGCTTTTAGAAATACGCACTTAAACATAACCTTTAACCTGGATAATACAGTTCAGAAAAGGTTCAGGGTTCAAAGTTCAACGTTCCAAGTTAATTAAGGATTATATCCGTTTTTAACTTTGGACCTTGAACCCGGAACTTTGAACCATCACCGGAATTCAAGCGTTTACATAAGGTATGCACTGCTATGGCCATTCAAAAGTTTGGCAGTAAGATTGTCGATTTGATAAAAAAGATTTTCTTTGTAGACTTTATCAAGGGACTGCGGGTGACCTTTGGCTATAACGTTTCGAGAAGTATCACTGAAAAGTATCCGGATGAGGAAAAATGGATACCCTACAGGCTATTCAGGGGGGTGCATAGACTCCATCGGGATGAACGGGGCCGGGAATTGTGCGTGGCTTGCGAACTGTGCTCGAAGATATGCCCCACCGATTGTATCACAGTTATTCCGATGGAAGACGATAACAGGGGTATAGCAGACAGAGTGCCGAAGGTCTGGGACGTGGACCTGGCGCGCGGTCTTTTTTGCGGCTACTGCGAGGACGCCTGTCCCACTACGGCCATACGGCTTGGCCGTGAATACGAGTATGCATCCACCAGCTTAGAATCTGCAGTCCTGCATGTGGACGAGCTGCTTATCCCCCAGCCGGTTCCGGAATCTTTTAAAGGCGGTGTGCACGCCAGGGCCAGGTTCATCAGGGATAAGGACGGCATAAAGGTTGTGGCTGATTTAACCAAACACAAAAAGAGAAGATTGTAACATGGAACAAGTTTTCTTTTACATATTTGCTTTCATCGCCGTTGTTTCAGCGCTGGCGGTGATTTTGGTCAAAAATCCCGTTCATAGTGCCATTTATCTGATTTTATGCCTGTTGCAGGCTGCGGCACTTTTTGTTCTCTTGAGGGCGCCTTTTCTGGTACTGGATATTGGTAAGGAAAAGTTCGGCGAGCGCATCCATGGCCAGGGGTATCTGGCGATACCGGTTGTAGCCTTATTTCTCGGGATCACAGGGTATTTGGTGTTTAAAGGCAGGTTAACTGCTCCCGCCGGTAGTTTCGATGAATCCGCTCTTGTTAAAAATACGGAGGTTCTGGGTAAACTCCTCTACACAAAATATATCTTCCCGTTCGAGGTCGTTTCAATCCTATTGCTGGTTGCGCTTGTGGGCGCAATCGTTTTGGTTTTAAGGAAAAAAGACAAAAGAACATAAGGGCAATACAAGATGTTACCAATGCTTTTTGTCACAAAATTCAAAAGAATCACAATTAAGCGCCTATCCTGTGGCCGACAGGAACTGTCATGTTGACATTAACCCATTTTTTGACATTGAGTTTTATTCTCTTCGCCATCGGTGTTACCGGCGTGCTCATACGGCGCAATATTCTCATCGTACTCATGTCCCTGGAATTAATCTTTAACTCGGTGAACATCAGCCTGGCGGCTTTTTCCTATTTTTTACAATCACTCAACGGTATGGTTGTGGTCGTTTTCAGTATCACCATAGCGGCTGCCGAGGTGGCGGTCGGCCTGGCAATACTTGTAGCGGTATACCGGCGAAGAAAAACAGTCTATGTGGACGAGTTGCATGAAATGAGAGGATAATGGACCGCAATGATTGACTTTGTCTGGTTGATTCCATTTTTTCCATTATTAGGCGCACTTGTAAACGGCGTTGGCGGAAGCAGGCTGGACACAAAGACGGTGGGCTATGTCGGCTGCCTGACCGTGGCCGTTTCATTTGTTGGCGCCTTTCTTATTTTCGTTAAGTTGTTCACTTTTGCGCCCGGGCAGCGATCAATCGAGATTACCGTCTTCAACTGGATTACGAGTGGTTTATTACAGATAGATGTCACCTTTTTGATCGATCCGCTTTCAACCCTAATGACCCTGGTGGTCACCGGTGTGGGTTTGCTTATCCACATATACTCCATCGGGTATATGCACAACGATGACGGGTATTGGCGCTATTTCAGTTTTCTTAATCTGTTTGTCTTCTTTATGCTGATGCTGGTGCTGGCCGCCAACTATGTTGTTATGTTCCTGGGCTGGGAGGGAGTCGGATTATGCTCCTATCTTCTGATCGGGTTCTGGTATGAAAAAAAATCAGCCAGTGATGCCGGCAAAAAAGCCTTTATCGTAAACAGGATCGGTGATTTCGGCTTTATCCTCGGCCTGTTTCTTTTGTTTTGGAGCCTTTCCGCTGAAGGTATCTATTCTTTGAGGTTTGCAGACGTTTTTGAAAATATCCATCGGCTGGATCCTGCCATACTCACGACAATAACGTTACTACTGTTTGCGGGGGCCGTAGGCAAATCTGCCCAGTTTCCGCTGCATGTCTGGCTGCCGGACGCCATGGAGGGTCCCACGCCGGTCAGCGCCCTCATCCATGCTGCTACGATGGTGACGGCCGGCGTATATATGGTGGCCAGGAATCACGTGCTATTCACCCTGGCACCGTTATCCGGTGAGATAGTGGCAACTATAGGCATATTTACCGCTTTTTTTGCGGCCACCATTGCCCTTGTTCAAAATGACATCAAAAGGGTATTGGCCTATTCTACGGTCAGCCAACTGGGTTATATGTTTGCCGCTGCAGGAATTGGCGCTTTCAGCGCCGGTATCTTCCATCTTATGACCCATGCCTTTTTTAAGGGTCTTTTATTCCTCGGCGCCGGAAGTGTTATGCATGCCATGTCAGGTGAACAGGACATGCGCAATATGGGCGGGCTGTATCGGCATATAAAAACAACAGCGCTTACCTTCATTATAGCGGCTGTTGCCATTGCCGGAATACCGCCTTTTTCAGGCTTTTGGTCAAAAGATGAGATTTTGTTCGAGGCTTTCAGTACCGGTCATCATTTGATATGGGCTGTGGGGCTTGTGACGGCCTTCATAACGGCCTTCTACATGTTCCGACAGGTTTTTTTAGTCTTCACGGGTAATTCCAGGGCGGATGCCTCCACCCGGCGGCACATCCACGAGTCGCCAAACATTATGACTATACCGTTAATCCTCCTGGCCGTTCTGGCTGTTTTTGGAGGGGTGGTCGGCATCCCATTTTTTAAAGACGGTTCACCGCTGCACAACTATCTGAATCCTGTCTTCGGGCCGAGTGTTCTTTTGTCAACGCCCATTCAGGCGGAAGGCGTTTCCCATGGCGCCCACAGCAGTTTGGAATTTTTACTCATGGGGATTTCCGTCAGCGCCGGTTTGCTGGGAATTATCATAGCGGCGTTGATGTATTTTGAACCTTTAGCGGCACGTTTGCCCGCTTCTTTAAATCCGGTTGCCCTGGCGAATAGATTCAAAGCCCTGCATACTCTTCTTTACAACAAGTACTTTATCGATGAAATTTACGATACTATCATTGTCAACCCTGTTAAAAAGCTGTGTCACTATTGTTTGACCTTTGATCTGTCCGTCATTGACGGCCTTGTCAATGGAACCGGTTGGCTCACCCGGTTTGCAGCCTGGCTGTCCCACAAAATCGATATCTACCTGGTAGACGGTCTTTTTAATTCAATGGCGACCCTGGTAGATTCCAACAGTAGTTTTTGGCGCAGACTTCAGACCGGGTATCTTCAAAACTATGCCCTGGTTTTTGCTCTGGGGCTGATTTTGATACTGGGCGGAATACTATTTCTGCTTTAGTTTTTCCAAGTATCATTCAGGAAATACTTTTTAGGCATCGTTTGACTTTATAATACATAAACCAGAAGCTATGATCGAAAATGCCTTTAACATACCCATTTTGACGCTGCTTATCTTTACGCCGATCCTGGGCGCGATGATTCTTGCGCTTATTCCGCGACAAAACAAACAGGCCCAGCGCTGGGTGGCACTTGGGGTTTCGGGAGTCAATTTCTTGATATCCCTGGCCCTACTTTTCGGTTTTGATCCCGGCACCTACAAAATGCAATTTATAGAAGAGGCCCTGTGGATACCCGGTATAGGTGTGACATATTTTCTGGGAATAGACGGTCTCAGTTTGCTGCTTTTACTTCTGACAACCTTGATTACAGTCATCGCAATCCTCTGTTCCTGGTCGGCTATAGAGGAGGGAGTCAAAGGCTATATGGCCTGCATGCTCATCATGGAGGCAGGCATGATTGGTGTATTTGTCTCTCTGGACCTCATCCTGTTCTTTCTATTCTGGGAAATCGGCCTGGTTCCCATGTATTTTTTGATTGGGATATGGGGTGGTCAAAGAAGGCTGTATGCCACTCTGAAGTTCTTTCTCTACACGGTATTCGGAAGTATTTTCATGCTGGTGGGCATTCTGGCTATTTATTATGCCCATGGCAACATTACCGGGGAATATACATTTAATTTGCTTAAATTGTATCAAGTCAACTATCCCTATACCCTTCAGTGGTGGGTGTTCCTTGCATTTTTTCTGGGTTTTGCCATAAAGGTTCCGCTCTTCCCTTTCCATACCTGGCTTCCGGATGCCCACGTTGAGGCACCCACGGCAGGCAGCGTGATCCTGGCCGGGATTCTGCTCAAGATGGGAACGTATGCTTTTCTTCGGTTTAACCTTCCGCTACTGCCCGGCGCCAGTATTGCATTCACCCCGTTCATCCTGGCAATAGCCGTCATCGGTATTATTTACGGTGCCTTTCTGGCCCTGGCTCAAAAAGATTTAAAAAAACTGGTGGCTTATTCAAGCGTCAGCCACCTGGGCTTTGTGATGGCGGGGATTTTCGCCATCAATTATCAGGGCATCGATGGCGGCATTCTTCAGATGGTCAATCATGGCATATCAACCGGGGGTCTCTTCCTTATTGTCGGGATGCTTTATGAGAGAAGACACTCCCGTTTGATAGAAGATTTCGGCGGACTGGCCAGAATAATGCCGGTGTTTGCAGCTTTTGTCCTGGTGGTTGTTTTTTCTTCCATAGGACTTCCGGGTACCAATGGTTTTATCGGCGAGATACTCATATTGATCGGTGTCTTTAAAACCAGCATTCCGGCTGCCGTCCTGGCTGCAACCGGTATTATACTGGGTGCGGTCTATATGCTTTGGATGTATCAGCGAGTTGTCTTCGGTAAGGTAAAACATGCTGAAAACAAAGCGCTCAAGGACCTGAATAAGCGGGAGGTTTTGACATTACTTCCAATTATTTTGCTTATTTTTTGGATCGGTTTTTATCCAAAACCGTTTCTAAAATTAACCGCGGCCACAACCGTGCATCTCGTGGAGATGGTTAAACACAAAAACGCCCAGCAACAGGGAAACCCCGAATCATTTTCGCGGGTAAAGCGTGCAGATGCATCTTCGAACCGGATTTTCAGCCGCAGAGCCGGAAAGTGATGGATACGACTACTATGACAAACCTGCCAATTCTTTCTATGATCACTTTTCTTCCTTTGCTGGGGGCAATCTTTATTCTCTTTTTTGTAAAGAATGAATCGGTATCCGGGCTCAGATGGACCGCGCTGTCCGTAACTTTAGCCACCTTCTTGCTTTCCCTTTATTTGCCGCTGACTTTTGACATGAAGACCCCGGCCCTGCAGTGGGTTGAAAAGATGATCTGGATAGAGCGGTTTGGGATCCATTATTTTATGGGGGTGGACGGGATAAGCCTGCTGCTGGTTGTTTTGACAACCTTTGTCACGGTTATATGCATTCTGGCTTCATGGACGGATATCACGGTCAAACTCAAGCCCTATTTGGTTCTCTTCTTATTGGTGGAAACCGGATCACTGGGCGTTTTTATGTCGATGGATCTTTTTCTGTTCTACATCTTCTGGGAAGTGGTTTTAATTCCCATGGTATTTATCATCGGTGTCTGGGGCAGCGTCCGTAGACTTTATTCTGCGATTAAATTTTTTCTTTTTACCTTCGTGGGCAGTCTTTTTATGCTTCTGGGGATTCTGGCCATCTATTTCTATCACGGTAAATTGACGGGGATGTATACATTTGATGTCACCGTTCTTTTTAATAATCCCGTACCGGCCCGCCTCCAGTTCTGGATCTTCCTGGCATTATTTTTAGGCTTTGCGGTCAAGGTCCCCATGTTTCCGCTGCATACCTGGCTTCCGGATGCCCACACCGAAGCGCCAACGGCGGGCAGTATATTTCTGGCGGCCGTTTTACTGAAACTGGGCACTTACGGCTTTATAAGATTCAGCCTGCCGCTGCTTCCCAACGCCACTGTGGACCTATCACCGTTTCTGATAATTCTCTCCATATTCGCAATATTGTACGGGGCCTATGTGACGATTGCGCAAAAAGACATGAAAAAACTGGTGGCCTATTCCAGTGTCAGTCATATGGGTTTCGTGATGCTGGGGGTATTTGTCCTTAATATTGAAGGCTTAAAGGGCGGGCTACTGCAGATGATCAACCACGGTATCAGCACCGGAGCCCTCTTTTTTCTGGTAGGAATGATTTATGAAAGAACCCACAGTCGAATGATCGGAGATTACAGTGGCCTTATCAAAATCACGCCCGTTTACGGGATATTATTTCTGATAGTCCTGCTTTCTTCAATGGGTATGCCGACCACCAATGGCTTTATCGGTGAACTTTTTATCCTGATGGGGGCCTTTAAATCTCACTGGATTTTTAGCATTCCGGTTGTTGTCGGCATTCTTTTAGGAATTGTATACCTTTTATGGATGTTTCAGCGGGTTTTCCTGGGTGATTTTGTATATCACGGCCAAAATCCCATAAAAGATCTTGTACTCAGAGAAAAATTAGCGTTTGTGCCTATCGTCCTCTTTGTTTTCTGGATAGGATTGTACCCCAAACCATTTCTGCAGGTGACGGATGCTTCTTTAAACCACCTTATAGAGATGGTTGAAGCTAACGCTAAGAAGGCGGGAGACTATTCCGGGAATAACGGCGATGTTGATGAGGGTCTGGCAGGTTTTTCCCGGGGAACACCCCCGCAATTTGAAAGATATAACCGGTAGATATGTCACTTGCCACTATAAATATAAATTTTAACGCTATCCTACCCGAGATCTTTTTAACCGCAGTCGGTTTGACAGTGTTGCTGCTGGATTTATTCCTGCCCAGGAAAAACAAGGCCGTGTTGGGAGTGATAAGTATCGGTGGGTTATTAATCCTTTTACCCCTGGTACTTCTTACTTCGGGATCAAAACCGTCTTTTGGCGGTATGGTCATATCAGATCATTTCTCCGCCTTTTTCAAGGTCATTATCATCCTGGCAGGGATTCTGGTAATCCTCATGTCCATGGACTATTTGAAAAAAATGAAAATTTATAGCGGAGAGTACTATTATATCATCCTTTTTGCCACCCTTGGCATGATGGTAATGGTCTCATCTAACGATTTGCTGAATCTGTATGTGGGACTGGAGCTCATGGCACTCTCCTTTTATATACTGGTAGCCTTGCGGGTCCATGAAAGCCGGTCCGTTGAGGGAGCCTTGAAGTATTTTGTGCTCGGAACGCTTTCCTCCGGCATCTTGCTCTATGGTATATCCTTTGCCTACGGGTTTAGCGGGACCACTAATTTGACAGATATGGCACAGATGGCTGCCCGCGCTTCGGCCCCAAACCCGTTTTTACTTCTGGCCATAGCCTTAATCGCTATAGGCTTTTCGTTTAAGATTGCCCTTTTTCCCTTTCATATATGGGCGCCGGATGCCTATGAGGGCGCTCCAACCCCCATCACGGCCCTGTTGTCTGTGGGGTCGAAAGCAGCAGCTTTTGCCGTCTTTTTAAGGGTGTTTATGGTGGCTTTTCCCGCCTATCAACCCCAGTGGTCAAAACTTTTGTGGATACTTTCTGCCGCCACCATGATTTTTGGCAGCGTTGTTGCGATTTCTCAGAAAAATATCATCCGGATGTTGGCATACAGCAGCATCGCCCATGCGGGGCTTATCATTGTCGGCCTGCTGGTGTACAACCAGACCGGGGTTTCAGGTATTTTATTTTATCTGTTGGTTTATATCTTTATGAACATGGGAGCCTTTGCGGTAGTGACATTGCTTGCAAAAAGCAACGGAAGTGGCGAACATATCAGTGATTATAAGGGGCTGGCCGCCCGTCATCCTGTGCTTGCATTTTCGATGACCATTTTTCTGTTGTCATTGGCAGGTGTGCCGCCGACCGGTGGATTCGTTGCCAAATTTATCATTCTGGCAGCAGCTATAGATGCGCACTATTATTGGCTGGCTGTCATTGGTGTGATTGCTGCAGCCATAGCACTGTTCTTTTATGCCAAAATTATTTTCTATATGTATATGAAAGAATCATCGGCAGATGACGAAATCCAGAAAACCGGGTTGGCTTACCGCCTGGTATTCTTTATTACCGCAACCGGAACCCTGCTTCTGGGGCTATATCCGGCACCTTTTATCGAAATGGGTGTCAATGCGATTAAGCCGCTATTAATGTAAATGGGCGCAGATGGAAGAAAAAAAAAGTGACAGATCAGAAAAGATCGAAGCTTCCGGGACAAATTGGTGGCGGCTGCCTTTTGACGCCACAACGAATTTTTCCTTACTGGGTTGGTGTCTAGATAAATTAAAAAGACGGCCGGATGTGAAAGAGAATGTAGACCTTACGCTCGGAGATTAATCCCAGTAATTTATTAACCACTGATTTCACGGATGGCACTGATTTTTAATTTGTGCATTCAAACAAGCA
>CAMYNZ010000056.1 GCA_947259865.1 uncultured Desulfobacterales bacterium
GGCGTAAAAAATCAAAAGCTGTCTGAGTCCCGAGTGTAAGCGAGGTCGAGTTCTTTTGATTTAGCCCTGCTTCAGTAGGCGTCCCCAAAATGATCGCAGGCACGAACAAAAGCCTTTCAAACCGCATCGAGACCGTTTAAACTGACTTCTGCGATCCGGCACTGCCAGAATCCTTACGTCGTTCAACATATTCTGCCAGCCCTCGCCCGGTCTCAGAATCCAGATGGGGTTTTTCGTAACTTTCCAATCGCTTCTGCATCAACTTTGAGGCCCGTTGATCGGCCCGCAGCATACCCTCTTCGGCCCAGTCGTCATAGGTTTGCCGCACGGCGATAGTGGGCAGAAAATACTCGGTCCGGCAGCGCTCAATAGTTTTATTGTGGGTCACGTATAACCCGCCGATACCCGTCTCCTTCATAAGATCCAGGCTGATCGTATCGTCTGTGACCTCTATCGGTTTGAGAAGCTTTTTGAACATCCCGCAAAGTTCCTCGTCCACCAGGAATTTCTCGTAGCTCATGGACAGGTATGATCCCAAGATGCCACAAGAATGCAGAATAAAATTAACACCGCTGCGGAATGCTGCAGAAAGGACAAGCGCAGACTCCATGCCGGCTTGAATATCCGGAAATTGGGCATCTGTAAGACTGCCGCCGCTCCGGCTGGGAATCCGGTAAAACCTGGCCAACTGGGCGGTTGCCGCAACAAACTGGGAAAGTTCCGGTGCGCCGATGGAAATTGCCCCCGACAGCATATCCATGGGTAACGAGGTAGATCCATAAACAACAGGGCTGCCGGGATTTACGATTTGGGCCAGGGTAATCCCAGCCAGAATCTCGGCATTCTGGATCGCCAATGCTCCCGCCATGGTTACAGGACCTGTAAGTCCGGCGATAATGAGAACCGCAATAACACAGGGTTGCCCCATGCGGGCAAATTCTATCAGGGAGGCGGCCATTTCAGTTGAATACTGCAGGGGCGAAAGAGAGTTGATATTCGAAATCATGACGGGATTATTGCGAATGTTTTCTTTTCCTCCCCAAAGTATGGCTGCCATTTCAATGGCGTCAATGGCAGACTGCCTCGAGAGCGGGCTTCCCATATAAGGTTTGTCGCAAAATACGATGTTCGAATACAACATGTCCAGGTGAGCCGTAGCGGACGGAACATCGGCGGGTTCGATCATTAAAAAGCCATTAACATCAAGGTACTTGGAGGTCTGGACGAGTTTGCATAAATTAATGTAGTCATTCAAAACGCCCTTATGGCGGCTGCCGTCAACGGACACCATGTAAGGCGCGCCGTACCCGGGGGCCAGTACCAATTTGTTATTGCCGACAGTCACATCATTTGCCGGATTACGGGCATGGATAACGAATTCATGCGGGGCCTTCTCCACAGCCTTGAGCACGTCTACTTCCTTGAGAAATACCACATTTCCATCCACCTTGAAGCCATGCTGCTTGAATATTTCCAGGGCCTCGGCTTCATTGAATTTAATACCGGTGGTTTTCAGCAGATCCACGGAGGCATCATGAATCCTATTTATCTGCTTGCGGGTGATCGCGCGCATTCGATCAAACATTGAGTTATCCCCTGTTTAGAAGTGGTTTCAAAACCTCATCTGAGGCTTTGAAACCACTTCTGGTGCTAAATATTTCAGCACAGTAGCCTTGAAAACCTTGATAGTAAGAATTGCCCGATAAAAAACTCTTGCTCAAATCCCGGTTTACTTTATCTCAAAGGTTTTAATGGCCGCTCATACGGATCCGGACAGCAGCCCGTTTATTTTTACCCCAGATGGTAATTTAAACAGTCTGTCTGTTTAAACGAAACAACATATAATTTCAAACTATTTTTTGAAACCACAGCGAGATCCTGTGTTAATATTAATTATCCATAATTCTTGTAAAAAATAAAAATCGTAATATAAGTACATTTAAAGGATTTGGTTTTGATTGATTGATGCAAACAAAGCCCGTCAGACTGGAAACGCAATGTTTTTAAAGACGACGATAGGATACGCCGGTTTTATATTTGCATGCTTATTCTTTCAGGCGTGCACGCTGGCTGTATTCGAAGATACCGATAAAAAGGCCGCCAAACCCATAAAGCCGGCCATCTATAAAGATGCAATCCAAATGGGCTATCTGGCCAACAGAGAATTAAATGAGGTAAGTGGTCTGGCCTGTTCGCGTTTGCGCAATGATGTCCTGTGGACTATTAACGATAGCGGAAGCGGTCCCTTTATCTATGCGACCGATACCCAAGGGGGGCACCTTGGGAAAGTGCGCGTTCTGGATGCCCGCAATCAGGACTGGGAAGATCTGGCATCGTTCCGCCTGCGGGATGTTGCTTACCTGCTCATTGCCGATGTGGGAGACAATGACGAGATTCGGTCAGATTATGTTATTTATGTGACCAAAGAACCGGCTGTTACAGATAAGATAGATCCCGCCGGCCAATCGGTCGCGTGGGAATATCGTATCCGATTTACTTACGAAGATGGTTCCCGTGACTGCGAGTCGGTAGCCGTAGACCTTCAGGGTCAAAAAATTCTGCTGCTCAGCAAGCGTACCGTCCCACCGATACTTTATGCACTGCCACTGTTCACCCCAAACAGGGGCAAAGTTCAGCTGGCAAAGCGGCTTACCGAGGTACCCGCAATTCCCCGACCTAAACTTCAGGATATAATTGAAGACCCCCGATTTGGCGCCTATCGATCACAACCAACCGCCATGGATGTGTCACCGGATTCATCCACAGCTGTTGTATTAACCTATAAAAACGGCTACATATTTCATCGGACGGCGGAGGAAGACTGGGTCCAGGCATTCAAAAAAATCCCTCAGCGCATACGGCTGCCCAGACTCCGGCAGGCAGAAGCCCTGTGCTTCGCCGCCGATGGCAAAACCTTGTTTGTAACATCAGAGAAAATCCCGGCGCCGCTTCTGCGTTTGGATCTAAGAGGTGATTTGCAAACTCGTATCATGTAAGTTGACCTAAGTTGAGGGTTTCAAAGTTTAAAAGGGTGGTGCATGGCTTGAAAGCCCTTTGATCGTGATAAACACGCATTTGGCTGCTATTCAATTGGGAGGTGGTTTTAATGAGCCCGGGGCCGACCTATGAAGATCTGATACAAAAAGTCAAAGATTTGGAAAAAGCCTTCGATGAGCGCAAACATGCCGAAGATGCGCTGCGTGAAGGTGAAAAACGATATCGCGCCGTTGTGGAAGATATGCCCGCCATGATCTGTCGTTTCATGCCTGATGGTCTATTAACATTCGTCAACAGTTACTATTGCAGTTTTTTTATGAAGTACAAAGAAGAATTGATCGGACAAAACTTCTTTGAATTCATACCCGGGGATGAGAAAGAACGCGTTGAAAAGATTTTTCAATCCATGAATACAAAAAGACCCACTATTGTTCAGGAGTATCAGGTTGTCAAACAGGATGGGACCAAATCCTGGCAAGAATGGACCTATCGCGCCCTTTTTGATGAACATGATCAGTTGATGGAATACCAGGCGATCGGCCGGGACATTACCGAACAAAAAGTGGCCCAGGACGAACACCATAAACTTGAAAGACAGCTTTATCAGGCTCAAAAAATTGAAGCCATCGGCACGTTGGCCGGCGGCATTGCTCATGATTTTAACAACATGCTGTCTGCGGTCATCGGCCATTCTGAACTGGCAATGTTGTATTTGCCCAAAAAGTCGAAGGCCAAGCAGAATCTAAAAAAAATCCTGGATTCTGCCTACCGTGCCAGAAAACTGGTGCATTTAATCCAAACAATCAGCCTCGAGGGTGAAGCAGAGCCAAAACCGGTCCAGATTCATCTTATTGTCAACGAAGCCCTCAAATTACTGCGTGCGTCCCTGCCCGCAACCATAGATATTCATCAAAGTATCGCTATCGAATCTGATACCGTACTGTGCGACCCCGGGCATATTCATCAGGTAGTGATGAACCTTTGTGCCAATGCCCAATATGCCATGAGAGAAAACGGCGGCACCCTGTCTTTGACACTGGCAGCCGAGGACATCAATTCACGTAAAGCCACCAGTTATCCTGATCTGCATCCCGGACCGTATGTTAAACTGGCGGTTAGCGACACGGGTTACGGCATGGATCGATCGACAATTGAACGCATATTTGACCCTTATTTTACTACAAAAGAAATTGATATGGGCACCGGTTTGGGATTGGCGGTTGTTCACGGCATCGTGAAAAGCTACGGCGGTAAAATCAACGCATTCAGTCAACCGGGTAAAGGAACAACGTTCGAAATATTTTTCCCCAGAATGGTAGACCCTGTTGAAGAAGAATCCGATGAGTTCATGGCCCTCCCCGGAGGACATGAGCGCATTTTGTTTATCGATGATGAAGAAATACTGGTGGACCTCGGCTGTGAGATTCTGAAAAAACTGGGTTATCAGGTTGAAAGCACGACCCGACCGGATCGTGCACTTGAAATGTTTCGCAGGCGACCGGACCGCTTCGACCTGGTCATCACCGACCTGACCATGCCTCGTTTGACCGGGGATGAGTTGGCTGCAAAGCTCCTGCACATCAGACCGGACATACCCATTATCCTTTGTACCGGTTACAACGAAAGCATTTCTAAAGGAAGGGCAAAAGATTTGGGCATCCGCGCTTTCGAAACGAAACCATTGGTGATCCGAGAATTGGCTGCCACGATTCGCAGGGTAATGGGATGAATACCGCCGCAGATGCGCTCAGGACACATTCTTGACATCATCTGTTAACGTCATAGATTGTAGACAAAAGAAAGTTGGCCTATGAAAATATTTATCACCGGTGGCAATGGCTTTATCGGCACCCACCTATCCGCATATTTATTAGACCGGGGTCACCAGGTTACGTCTTTGGGGACTTCGGCTGATCAAAAACGAATTATCCACTCAAATTATCACTACATTTCTGCGGATGCCACCCGGGAAGGCGCCTGGCAGCAAGAATTGAAAAATGTGGATGCAGTAATTAATCTGGCCGGCAAAACCATCTTCAAGCGTTGGACAAAGCGGTATAAAAAACTGCTTTACGACAGCCGGATTTTGACCACCCGCAACTTAGTTGCTGCTATGCCGGCAGACCGAAAGATTACCCTGTGCAGTGCTTCGGCCGTAGGCTATTACGGAGACAGGGGGGATGATATTCTTACGGAAGCTGAATCCGTGGGAGACGGATTTTTGGCCCATATCGGACACGACTGGGAAAATGAGGCCCTGAAGGCCCGTGACAAGGGTGTCCGGGTGGCAACCCTACGATTTGGTATTGTGCTCGGCAAAAACGGGGGCGCCATGGCTAAAATGATACCGGCCTTCAAATCTTTTGTGGGCGGACCCCTGGGTGACGGAAAGCAATGGTTTCCCTGGATCCATCTCAATGACCTTATTGCGGCAGTATTGTTCATAATTGATCATCCGGATTTGGAGGGCCCATTCAATTTTTGCGCACCGCAGCCGGTGCGAAACCGGGAATTGGCGGAAACGATGGGTAGGGTTTTAAAAAGACCGTCTGTAATGCCGGCACCTGCTTTTATGATAAGGCTGATGCTCGGTGAAGTCGGATCGGCCGTTTTGGAAAGCCAGCGAGCGATACCTGACAGACTCGCAAAAAACGGTTTCACCTTTAAATACCCGGATCTGGAAAGCGCCGTCCGGGAAATTGCAGATAGATGAGGGGTCGGGGCGTTTTTTTCACGGCCCCTGTGAACGTTAAAGGAGCAGACATCTTATATGAGTTCAATCGATCTCGATGACACCTGCCAGAGCTTTCTGCTTGAACTCTACAGTCAGACCGGCGGAGAGACCGCGATCCAGGTTTCAATGTATGATATTGGTACGGCGTTGGGAATGGACCGGGAGGCTGCTTCCCGGGTGGCTGAAGAACTCATCAGTTGGGAATTGGCTGACATTCGAACCCTATCCGGCGGCATTGGTATCAGCCCGAATGGAATTGAGGAGGCCCAGCTTCTCACCGGCGGCTCGTCTTCTTCAGAAAAAATGGGATTTACACTCGGAAACGACCCTGTAATCGATGGAGCCGGCCGTGGAGAAATTGAAAAGATTACCCTTTACCTTAAAAACCAGGCGGGGAGTCTGAATCTGACATTTGATTCCCTCAACGAGTTTATGGCTGACCTCAAAACCATTGACGCGCAACTGGGTTCTCCAAAGCCCAAAACAATTGTCTTACGAGAATGTTTTCGCTCGCTGATGAATGCAGCTGAAAAGGCCGGAGTCGGGGAGAGCGCCGCTAAAATCAAAGCGCTGATCGATGAATGAGTCTGCGAACCGCTTTTCCCGGCGGCCCGCTTTAATGGGGGGGCTATGACCAAAAAACGATTGAAATTGGTTTCCTGGAATGTGAATGGTTTTAGGGCTGCCTTAAAAAAGGACTTTTTCACATCATTAAAATCAATGGACGCCGATGTTCTGGCAATCCAGGAAATAAAACTGCAGGAGCCTCAACTTACCGATGAAATGCGCAATGTGGCCGATTACACATCTTACTGGTCATATGCCACTGAAAAAAAAGGGTACAGCGGTGTGGCAAGCTTTACCCGCATGCCCCCCAGCGATGTCAGGCATGGGATCGGTGAATCAAAATTCGACAACGAAGGCCGCATTGTCGAGCTGGTATTCGATGATTTTATTTTCTTCAACGTATATTTTCCAAACGGTCAAATGAGTGACGAACGGCTGCAGTATAAACTTGATTTTTACGAGCAATTTTTCAAATATACGGACTCACTCAAAGACGCAGGTCACAGCCTGATTATATGCGGTGACTACAATACCGCCCACAATGAGATTGACCTGAAAAATCCGAAAGCCAATGAGAACACTTCCGGTTTTCTCAGAGTCGAGCGAGACTGGTTGGACCGGATGGTTGAAAAAGGTTACGTGGACACTTTTAGGCATTATCATCCGGAAACAGTCCAATACTCATGGTGGACCTATCGATTCAAAGCACGGGAGAGAAATATCGGCTGGCGTATCGATTATTTCTTCGTGACCAGAGACATCATCAAAAAGAGCTGGATAAAAGAAGCCTATATCGACAACAGCATATACGGTTCCGATCACTGCCCGATAGGATTAATATTGGAAATATAATTTATGCGAGTAAATATTCGAGGGGTCGGGGTGTTTTTTTCACGACAAGATGATCGCCCCGGTGCTTCTTAATAGCAATTGGCCGCTGCCGCCAAGAAAGGCAATACACGCTGTTGGATTCTGGGACAGCAAAAGTTGTATCTAGCAAGCAGTAAAATGGAGGGTAGTTGCCGCTGTTAAACTTGCCGGGCGATAACCCGGCATCTTGACGTGAAAAAAATACCCCGACCCCTCAAATACTCAAATTTATAAAAATTGAACGCTATTAAACCAAAAATCACAGCCATCTATGGCAGCCCGCGACGTAAGGGAAATACAGCCGAATTGCTTCAACACGCAGTAAAGGGTGCGCGCGAAAAGGGTGCCCTGGTTGAAGAAATTGTCCTGCGAGATTTGAAAATGTCTCCGTGCCTGGAAATTTACGGTTGTCTGAAATCCGGGCGCTGCGCCATAAAGGATGATTTCCAAACAGTCTATGATACCCTCCTGGCATCGGACGGTGTAATGCTTGCATCTCCTATATTTTTTTATACCGTCAGCGCACATACCAAAATTTTAATGGACCGCTGTCAATCCTTGTGGGTCAAAAAGTACTGGGTCGAGAAAATTCCCGCCGGCCAGCGAGAAGTAAAACGCCGAGGGCTTTTCATATCTGTAGGTGCAACCAAAGGGAAAAAACTTTTTGATGGCGCCCTGCTGACTGTAAGATATTTTTTTGATGTTCTTGACATGGACCTCTGGAAGTCGCTGCTGTACCGTCAACTCGATTTTGAAGGCGATATTCACAAATACCCGCAGTATCTGGCTGAAGCCCATAAAACCGGCAAACAGTTTGTCGGTGCATTACGTACACTTCCAAAAAGGGGAGAGCCCAGCGAGACTGTGACCGAAAACGTATTTTCTTAAGGAAATCTATGAATCTCAAATTCGAACCGATTGGTCTGGAAAAACAAAAAGAATATCTGGAACTGCTCTCCAAATGCGCTCAGCTGGCGTCAGATTACAGCTTCGCAAATGTATGGGGCTGGGGGGAAGAATACGGTCTTCATTGGGCCTGGCAGGATGGTCTGGTCTGGATTAAACAAACCAAGTCCTCACACACCTACTGGGCCCCGGTGGGTAGCTGGACGGAAGCGGATTGGAAAGCAATATTCGCCGACATCGACAGACAGACTGTGTTCACCCGTGTTCCCGAGAAACTCCTTGAAATATGGCAGTCAAATCTGGGAGATCAGATCAGATTCGAAGAGGAAAGAAACAACTGGGATTACCTCTACGACTTTAAAGAGCTTATCACGCTTAAGGGAAATCGGTTCCACAAAAAAAGGAACCTGCTTAACCAGTTCATAAATAAATACGAATACGAATATACCCCTTTCGGACCCCAGATCATTGAACCGGCCATGGCAATGCAGGCAGACTGGTGCGATTGGCGGGACTGCGAATCATCCGATGTTCTGGCTGCCGAAAATCGTGCGGTTTTCAAAATATTTATGAATTGGGAAAAGCTCATGGGACTAAGCGGCGGGGCCATTTTGGCTGATCAAATAATTGTGGCCTATACCGTGGCGGAAAAATTCAACGATGACACGGTTCTGATCCATTACGAAAAGGGATGCCCGGATTACAAGGGCGTTTACCAGGCCATCAACCAGATGTTTTTGGCCCATTTAACCGATGATTACAAATGGGTCAACCGCGAGCAGGATCTGGGTGAAGAAGGGCTGCGCAAAGCCAAGCTATCCTATAATCCGGTCGATTTTCTCCGCAAATACCGGGTGAGGCTGGAGTGACGGTTTAACCGCTTTAGTAAGTTTTTCTATTATAATTTTGTCGCCCTCCCCTTTCAGGTAAAAAATCTCTCACATTGGATTCTATTTTCATGTGCTATCTTTGCTCTGCTATCTAAATTTCAACGCTTTCATCGAAAGGAAGCCATTTAGATGTGGAAGTACAGGGGACAGACAAGACCGGATTTTGCAATAGTTGCGGGACCCGGTCAAGAGTCGGTATGGGATTACCCCAGACCGCCTAAACTGGCACCGGATGGACGATTGGTCGAGATCTTCTACGGAGACCAGGTAATTACCTCATCCAGCAAAACCTATCGCGTGCTTGAAACCGCCAGCCCGCCTTCTTTTTACATACCGCCACAAGATGTGAATTGGGAGCTGCTCGGTTCTGCGCCGGGAAGCTCCATCTGTGAGTGGAAAGGTAGGGCGAAATACTGGTCCCTTGCGTCCAATCCAAAAGCGGGCGTAGTCGGGTGGAGCTATCCGAATCCCAAGCCGGTGTTTGAACCAATACGCGATTACACCGCCTTTTACCCGGCAGCCCTGGCTTGCTATGTTGCCGGTGAGCAGGTTCGTGCCCAACCCGGGCGATTTTATGGTGGATGGATTACAAATGAGATCGTGGGTCCTTTTAAGGGAGAATCCGCAACGGAAAACTGGTAATCATCGCGCTGCCCAGAATATATTTTTTTTGTCCATTACAAATCCTCTTTTTGGCGTTTGATTGATATAATCCAATCGTGATCATTTTCAGTCTGAATGCTTTGCTAAAAAATGTTGCCGATCGTATAAATTGAAACTGCACCGGCTTTCAAGCTCCATGCTGCCGTTCGAATCCAATTCGTCGTTACCAATCGTCGAATCAGCATATCCTCTTTACCGGTTTTCAGTCGGTTGTGAATTGGGACCTGTAGCGCGAATGTTGAAATCCAGACAATAAAAACCATGAAGGAGGATGAAAGAGACAGGGTCGAATAATCGTCGGATAGGACCCACCAAGCAGCTAACCCAAGCTCCGCAATCATGAGCGGTAAAACAACGAATGAAATCCGTTTGGCGTACCATCTATGGTAGACAGGGAACTCTTCTGGGGGGATACGATGAAAACTGGGGTAAATGATTAGTTGAACCAACCAAATTAAAATTAAAAGCCCCCAGCTCACGGCCAGGTTGGCATATGGCAGAATATTACTCATTTATGGATCAGGCTGGCAAATCTTCTAATGCTGCGATTTGCTGACATCTCGTTGAATAGCGAGATAGTGGGTAATTTCATCCTTTTCATTGCGGATCGGCGCAATTTTCCACTCCATCATAAATTCGGATCCATCTTTACGATAATTAATGGCCTGACCGTGAAACAGCTCTCCTTCTGAAATATTCTTCTTCAACCTCTCCAGAACATCTTTGTCCGTGTTGGGTCCCTGCAAGATAGATGGCGATTGGCCCATGATTTCATGGGGTCCGTAACCGGTGAGTTCGCAGAAAGCCGGGTTAACGTAAACAATTGGATAACCCGTTTCAGCTTTGGTGATAGCCACCGAATTGAAGGATTCTTCCAGGGAGGTTTCCAGAAGCCGTTTCATGATGTATTTGAAGCTGTCGTCATGTTCAAAAATATCAAAAATATCTCTTTTTATTTTCATTGGGCCTGCCTTTCTCTCTTTCAAATTATTTAATCAAATTCGGTCTTTATAGGTCCCATGGTAATCATTGCTGGTTCAACATCAAGTACGAGAGTAAAATTCGATGTGTTGTCCAAATGCCAGGAGCGTCAGATAAAACTGAGGCTATCGTCTCGGACCGCAGGTATACCAATGGCGATGGCGAAATATTTCGGATCCAAATTTAAAACATCGTCATGGAAAATTTAAGTGTATTTGGGACCAAATTGATTGGAATAAATTAATCGGAACCTCAGGGAAAAGCTGACCTTAAACGACGGCCTGATGGCTTGAAGCCTGCTAATCCCCCTGTTCCGCCATATAATCATCATACAGCGTCTCCAGGGTGCGCTTGTGTTTGGCTTCTTCCTGGGCCAATATCTTAAATAGCTTGAGGTAGGTTTCGTCCTGGGATTTGGTCTGCAGGTCATTGTACAACATTAAGGCCTTCTCTTCCCGTTTCATGGCAAGCCTCAAAATATCCGTGTAATGCATGCCCTTTTCATATTCCATGTCAACGATATAGTTGCTGCGCTTCATATCCGGAATCCATTTGAGCTCGTATTCGGCAATTTCCTCCTTGTTGCCCTCAAATTCCTCCAACAGGGTCTGATGTTTGCGCTCTTCCGCAGCAAAGTTCTCAAAGGTCTCTTTGGCTCCGGCAAAGGGCTCCTGACGGCTGATCTCCAGATAAAATTCGGCAGCTTCCTTTTCCCTTTCAATGGCGTATTGCAGAATCTCCGCGATAGATTCGAAATTCATATTGTCCTCCTTTTTCAATTCAAACCGTGGTTGCAAGAGTGTGACTGTTCGGTAATAAATGTCCCGATCACTAAATTATAGGATCTCTGGGACTCCGTTAAACGTGGTGGAAGCAAATAAAAGCATAGATATTAAAACCATGCAAAAGATAGGTTTTTAGTGTATCAAGCCGCAGAGATCAAGCCTTAAATTATCATTGGCCGAATTCCGTTTGATCTAATTTTTCTTGACAGCCGAAAACAAACTGTGGCAATTTTTAAATCAGTGAAAGATATGTTCAGAAAACGAATTTCGCCCGGAAACTTCACGGTTTGCAACGGAATTTTCTACCCTGATTTCAGATTGTCTCCTTTTTATGGTTTTTTCAAACCAATCCCATTGCTTTCTTTTATTTAATCGTTGCTTTGCCGAAAAATGGTGGATTAAAGGTCAAATACATTGCGGTTTCCGCTGTAAATTTACCATTGTAATTTTCAGTATAAATCAATAGGGGGAAGGAGGATAAAATGGCCGGTCAAAAATTATTATTGCCATTTAACTTCACCAATTATGATCGTAAAGCGCTTGATTTTGTTATCCGCACCTTCGCCGATCTAAAGGACATTGAAATATCTATTTTTAATGCCTATACGCCCGTACCTGAAATTGAGACCAGCGACGCCTCGGTAACCGCAAAGTTGAGGGATCAGCTCAGATATCTTACAACAAAGGTGTCGGAACAGGAGACGGCGCTTCAGGCAGTCAAACAGGAATTGATACAAAACGGATTTGCGGAAAGTACGATCAACTGCATTTTCAAGGCTCGCAAAAAGGACGTGGCCACCGAGATTATTAACCTTGTATCCGATGAAGGTTACGACCTGATCGTCTTGAATCACAAACCCGGCAAGGTATCCCGATTTTTTTCAGGAAGTGTGTATAATAAAATTGTGGCCGCCTTAAGGGGCATTACCGTTTGCATTGTATCTTAAAATAAGAAAGGCATTTGTTTCGGGCATGCAAGGTTTTAAGTCCGGAATATTCCCATATAATGGATGAGGAGGGATTCTATGGGCACCAAAGAAAAAATAGATATCGATATATTCAAAGTCGTCAACCGGGCCATTGCCCAATCAGACAGCTTGGATATCATAGCGACCCATCTGTCTCAATTACTGGTGGGAGCGCTGGAAATCAAAGGATGCACGATTTTTGCTCTGAACCTGGAAACCAAAGAACTCGAAATCCTGGCCAGTTTTGGGCTAAGCCTCAACTACCTGAATAAAGGGCCGGTCCTGACGGCTAAAAGCATTCGCAATACAATTAAAGGGCAGCCCACTGTAATCAAAGACACATCCAACACAACCATGCTTCAAAACCCCGATAACGCCAAAGAGGAGGGCATCCGTGCCATTGTTTCACTGCCGATCAAATTTTACGGCAAGGTGATCGGATCTCTGCGGCTATATCATCATGCGGAGTGGGACATTTCGGAACGGGATCTGGACTCTCTGCTGCTGCTGGCCGAAAATATCGGTCTGGCGATGACATACACACGGTTGCTGAATGCAGTGCAGGCGGTTAAAGATACCGTCAATGAAGTACACAGTGTCTGGCTTGAACCCGGGAAGGTGTGATCATCCTTGCAGTCCGCCTCGGTGTGCGGACATGGCATTCTGGCAAAGACGAATAAAAAACTCTGCTTACGCGTTGTCACGGGCAGCAGCGTTTTTCACAATTCGGTTATTCGAATAGGACTGTAAGAACCCGGTTTAATGTATTCTCGGATTCACTGTTGCGCTTCAAATCTCTGTTCAATAATCAAGGCCGGTCTGATCAGCACGGTGACGATAAATATGCCGAGGGCCAGCACACCCAGGGTAATACTTATTTCCACCCAGGTTGGCGCATAGCTGACCACTTCCCCCAAGGGCGAAGGCACCAGTCCCGGCACGATCAATCCCATACCTTTTTCGATCCAGATACCCAAAAAAAGCAAAATACAGGCCGGAAAAAGAACCCTGGGATTATTGCCGCCCGGGTTAAAGGCCAGTGTCAGGGTGCCCAGTACGTTCATGACGATGGCGGTCCAGATCCATGGCACCAGGTCCGTGTGGCCATCGAGGCCGAAGTAAAGGTAGATAGCCGGCTGGCTGTGATGGGTGGGGAGATAAAACTCTTTAAAAACCTCCGAAAAGAGCATAATCAAATTAATGATGGCCGCAACGACAACAATGCGCCGGATTTTGTTGAAGACCTGTTCTTCTATCTTGAAGGAATTGGTGGATTGAATGATGATCAACACTACGGTGATCAAAGCCGGACCGGCAGCAAATGCGGATGCCAGAAAC
>CAMYNZ010000057.1 GCA_947259865.1 uncultured Desulfobacterales bacterium
CATCGCTATGTGGGAGCGGCTTTCAGCCGCGAGATATCCGGCTAATCTCTTTCCGCGCCCTACGTGTGAATGGTTGTTCCGGTGGCACACTGCCCGTTGATAATATCTCGAAGTGTTCCGGGCCCCTGCCACTGGACAATATGAACCCGGGGTACGTTTTTTTCGAGGGCTTCAAATGCAGATTCCAATTTGGCGATCATCCCGGCTTTTATCGTGCCGTCAGTGATAAGGGTTTTGGCTTTCTGAACGTTTAAGGAAAGACATGTTTGGTCTTGGACTAACACACCGGGTACGTCAGTCAAGAATACCAGATCGGTACACCGGGCGCTGGCGGCCAGGGCGGCGGCCGCACTGTCGGCATTGACATTGTAGCTGTTGCCCCTGCTGTCAGCCGAGATCGGAGAGACAATTGGCACCAGTCTGTCCTTTAGGCTACCCAGAACGACACCGGCATTAACCTGTTTAATCCTGCCGACATAACCAAATTCCCGGTTTCCACGAATTAAGGGTTCGACTATAAATAGGCGGTCGGTTTTTCCGGACATTCGTCGGCATGCAACGCCGTTTGCACTGAGGCGGGTGGCAATGCGTTGGTTGATGGTGCCGGAAAGAACCTTTTCGACTATCTTTATATCTTCAGCCCGGGTAACCCGAATGCCGTCAATGAATACCGTTTCCCGGTTGGCCTCTTTGAGGGCTTGCGTAATTTCCGGACCCCCGCCATGTACGATAATGACTTCAAGATCGGGGTTTGATTTAATCGCCCGGGCCAGATCTTTATATCCCGCTTCACCGTCAAACGCCTGACCGCCGATTTTGATCACAATCCTGGTCCCCATTAGTATGGTCCTTTGTAATATATTATCAAACGACAATTATCGTATTATTTTGATAGACAGCACCAACTGGTTAATTATTTGTGCGGTCGGGGAGTTCTTCCGCGTAACCATTGTTGTAAGCGGAATGAATTATCAGCAGCGAAATCGTGCACTGTCTGAATGCATTAGGGAGCGTCGTGCAAGAACAGGCGGTAACCGAAATGTGGCTTACGCGCATACTGCTGATATTACTTCTAAACTAGTGTTTAATGTTTAGCGCTGTTCTTTCGCTACGACCCCTTATGCATGAGTTTGCACGATGCAGTCGCTGATGATTTATGCAGCGACCTATTCGAAAAATTAGCCTGGTACCTAATTTTCATAAAGAAGTTATTTAGCCTAAACTTAGTGCCCTCGACACCGCTTACATATTTTCCAATACTTCTATCCCCAGCAAATTCAACCCCTTTTTTAGCACAATGGCTGTCGCTTTGATAAGTGCCAGTCTGGCAGTTACCAGTTTTTCAGTCTCCGCCCGAAGCACATGATGTTTATTGTAAAACTGATTAAAGGCTTTGGCTGTATTAAATATATGGACGGCAATTTTTGACGGGTTGAATTCCTGGGCGGCGGTTTTTACCTCTTCCGGGAACTGTATTAATTTTTGAAGCAATATAAGCTCTTCGGCATTGCCTAATAGGGAAAAGTCGCAACCGTGAAGATCCGTGAGGCTGTCCGAAGCTTTTGCCAGGATGCCAAAAATACGCGCATACGCATACTGGCAATAGGGACCGGTAAATCCGTCGAATGAAATGGATTCAACCGGATCGAAATTTATGTTCTGGGTGGGTCGAACCCGCAACAGATAAAATTTTATGGCACCGATGCTTATTTTTTTTGCACGATGGTTTATTTCATCGGCGGAAAGTCGTCCTTCCGGATCACGCTGGCGGATTTCATCTTCGGCCAGTTTTTTCATTTCCGCGATTAAATCATCGGCATCCACAATTTTTCCTTCTCTGGATTTCATTTTTCCCTCCGGCAAATACACCATGCCATAGGAAAGATGATAGCAGTCTTTGGCCCAGATATAGCCAAGGGAGCTGAGAATCAGAAAGAGGCATTTGAAATGGTATTCCTGTTCACTGCCCACAACGTAAATCGAGAAATCCAGCTTGTGTTGCTCTACTTTTAAAATGGAAGTGGCAATATCCTGGGTAATGTAAAGGCTGGTGTTATCGGGGCGTAAAACCGTTACTTTTTTGGCTTCGCCGTCTTTTTCCTGGCCGAATCCTGCGGCAGGTAAAACAAAAACGGTGTTATCGTGGGCATCCTTTGAGAAAACATTTTTTTCAAGACCTTTTTGAATGACATCCTTGCCCATTTTATAAGCATCGGATTCATAATAAAATACATCAAACTCAAGACCAAAATTATTGTACGTCTCACCAAATCCGTCATATACCCAATTGTTCATGGTTTCCCAGAGTTTTACGGTTTCTGCATCGCCAGCTTCCCATTTTTGAAGCATTGTCTGTACATCGTTTTCCAGGGTTTGGATTTTATCCGCCTCCTGTGCAAACCGAACATACCAACTGCCGACAAAGTGATCCCCCTTCAAACCTTCGGATTCCGGCGTTGTCCCGTTTCCCCATCGTTTCCAGGCTAACATACTTTTACAAATATGAACGCCGCGGTCATTGATCAAGTTGGCTTTGACGACCCAATGGCCGGTTGTTTCCAGTATTTTTGAGGTTGACATTCCCAGGGCACCATTGCGCAAATGTCCTAAATGCAACGGTTTATTTGTATTCGGCGACAAATATTCCACCATAACCCGTGTGCCCTGACCGGCAGCGGAATCCCCATATGTAATATTCTCTGAAATTATTTGGGAGCAGACCTCTCCAAAAAGCACGGCTGGAAATAGGCTTATGTTAAGGTAGGGTCCTGAAACACGGACTTCCTGGATAACGTCATCCGGGACAATTTTTTCTGAAATCTTTTTGGCAATTTCTTGCGGAGATTTCCGGAACTGGCTTGCGAGCGGAAAACACCCAACGGCAAAATGGCCCAATCCGGTGTTTGGAGGAAAGCCCATATCAAGCTGATCGGGAACCTGGCCCAAGGCCTTTTCGGTTGCTTCACCAATTTTTCCTAACACCGCATCTTTGAGTTTTCGCACAGACATGTTACTATCCTTTTCCCGGTTGACATCTCAAATTCTTTAAAGACGGAATATGGCAGAAATCCATCTGGGGATCAAGGCATACCGGTCCTAAAATCATCTCAAAATCACGTCAGACAGAAATATGTGAGGGTGCACCTAAAATTTGGAATCTTTGAAAAACACAACATGACGTGGTTACTCTATTCTTGACACACCATGGCAATACTGTAATAGTTTTGGTATGGCGCTCGTCAATGTATACCGATAAAATTTGGTTGCTGGCAATAACAATAAAACAAACACCAGGAATCTAATTCCCCAACAATAGGAGAAAAAAATGGAAAAATACGCAGAACAAACCCAGCAAGAATTCGAAGGATGGGATGAATTTTTTTCCAGTGAGGTGGACGACAAATTAGAGTTATTCAAATCAAATGGTAGACTATTTGATATTATTTATGCCCAGCAGTTTGACAGGGCATTTTTAGATTATCTTTGCAATCTTGCGGACATGATCCGGTTATTGGCCAAAGCAAAAATGGGCCAGAAAAAGCTCAGGCATCTTTTGCCCCACAAACGGGCCATGCTGTATTTTGTACAGCCGTCAACACGCACGTTTTTATCTTTTCAAAATGCCTGTTATCTGCTGGGGTTAAGCGTTTCCGAAAGCCGCGGAACATCCACAAGTTCCGAGGTTAAAGGGGAATCACCGGAAGATACCATTCGGACTTTTGCCAGTTATGTGGATTTGATTATAGCCAGGCACCCCGAGGCCGGCTTTGCCGAAAAAACAGCCTGGGTCTTAAATCAGACGGAGCGTCCGGTTCCCGTCATAAACGGGGGCTCAGGACCGGATCAACACCCCACCCAGGCACTATTGGATATTTATACCCTTGAAAGAGAATTTCGCAACGTCGGCGGTCTGGACGGCAAAAAAATTGCCATGGTAGGTGATTTGCGGCGCGGCAGAACCGTGCGTTCCCTGAGTTATTTGATGAAAAACTATAAAGACATCAACTTATACTTTGTGTCACCGGATGTATTCAGAATGAAAGAGGATATCAAGAACTTTTTAGATAAATACAGCATTCCTTTTCATGAGACCGATAATTTCGAAAGCATTATGCCGGAGGTGGATGCCATTTACATGACGCGAATTCAGAATGAATATGCCGAGAACCCGACGAGTGAAGCCGAAACCTTTCCGGCGTTTCATTTCAAGCAGAAACATCTTGGTATGATTCAACCGCATTGCGCCCTGCTGCATCCACTTCCCAGACGCTATGAAATTGATGTGGTGGTTGACAAGGATCCGCGAGCCGCTTATTGGCGTCAGGAGCGCTGCGGTATGTGGATCCGGGCGGCTTTAATTGCGCATATATTCAAAGTTGAAAAGGAGATTGTCGAAGAATTTTCCTGATAGGCTCGAAAATGAGAAACAATAATAATTCTACTTGACACGAAAATAATTGTTTGTCATATTGCCCCAAATTGAAATTCGGAAGCCGTATAAAATGATGCAAAACTTGTCCATCGCATACAACCCCAGCCGTCGTCGCCGTCGCCGTTCGATGGCCGGGTGCATGTTGTGGAGGACCTGATGATAATTCAACAAAAGATCCTTTAAAACCCCGGCATTTGCCGGGGTTTTTTTTTGACGGAAAGAGGCCGGAAACCCTAATAATATGCTAAGTAAAATATTCTTGGCCGGCAGCGGCAGACGGGGAAACGGTTTACCCTGTATACTAAACTTCAAATAACATTTAAAAGCATTTTATCATGAAGGCACGACTCCTACTGGAAGACGGAACCTATTTTGAAGGACGCTCCTTTGGTGCCCTGGGCACGGCTTTGGGAGAAGTGGTGTTCAATACGGCCATGATGGGATATCAGGAAATTCTCACCGATCCGTCCTACCATTTTCAGCTGGTGGCAATGACCTATCCCCAAATCGGAAATTATGGCGTGAATCCGAAAGATTTTGAATCCCGTCGTATTTATGCGGCCGGTTTTATCATCCGGGAATACAGCCCGGTGGTCAGCCACTGGCAGGCCCATAAATCCCTGGATGCCTACCTTAAAAATTACGGTGTTGTCGGGATTAGCGAATTGGATACCCGGGCACTCACCCGGCATCTGCGGGACTGTGGGGCGCAAATGGGCATGATCACAACGTCCGACGAATTGCTGGAGTCGTTATTGCAACGTTTAAAAGACGGCCAAAAGCTGGTCGGTAGGGATATTGTAAAAGAAATAACTACCCCGTCACCCTACAACTGGCCGCTTGATGAAGAAATCCGCTCGAATCAGGACAGAACCTATCGCGTAGCGGTTTACGATTTCGGGGTAAAGTTTTCGATATTAAGATCTCTTTACTCACACGGCTGTGAATTGCAGATCTTTCCGGCCCATACCTCACCGCAGGAATTGCTGGACTGGAATCCCGATGGCATCTTTTTGTCCAACGGTCCCGGCGACCCCGAGCCGGTCGATTATGCGGTGGCGTCTATCAGATATCTGCTGGGGAAAAAGCCAATTTTTGGAATATGTTTAGGCCATCAAATATTAGGCCTGGCCCTGGGAGGTCGAACCCAAAAGTTAAAATTCGGTCATCATGGAGCCAACCATCCGGTAAAATATATACCCAGCGGCGCGGTGGAGATCACCGCGCAAAACCATGGTTTCATAGTAGATATTGATAGCTTACCTCAAAACGAAGTGGAGGTAACCCATATTAATTTAAACGATGGAACGCTCGAAGGATTGCGGCACAAGTCATTGCCGGTTTTCTCAGTGCAGTATCATCCCGAATCCGCACCCGGTCCACACGACAGCCGTTATCTTTTTGAACGATTTGTAAGGGAAATGAAACAATACCATGCCTAAGCGAAAAGACCTGAAACGAATATTGGTCATTGGCTCCGGTCCCATCGTCATCGGTCAGGCTTGCGAGTTTGATTATTCCGGGACCCAGGCCTGTAATGCCTTGCGCGAGGAAGGGTTTATCGTAATCCTGATCAACAGCAACCCGGCCACGATTATGACCGATCCGGAATTTTCACACAAAACCTATATCGAACCGTTGCACGCCGGGACGGTGGCCAAAATCATCGAAATCGAACGCCCCGATGCCCTGTTGCCCACCCTCGGCGGGCAGACCAGTCTGAATTTGGCGGTCGAATTGGCTGAAAGCGGCGTTTTGGAAGAATACGGTGTCGAGTTGATCGGCGCCCGACTGGAGACCATTCAAATGGCCGAAGATCGCGATCTATTTCGCAAGGCCATGGGAGAAATCGGCCTGAAAGTTCCCCGGGGCGACTGTGTGCACACCGCTGAGGAAGCCGAACAACTGGCCAAAAAGATCGGGTTTCCCCTGATCATCCGGCCGGCTTTTACCCTTGGGGGTATCGGCGGCAGTATCGTATACAACCAGGAGGAATTTCCCCAAGCGGCCCAGTGGGGGTTGGACACCAGTCCGGTCCATGAAGTCCTGATCGAACAATCCGTGCTCGGGTGGAAAGAATATGAACTCGAGGTAATGCGGGATGCCGCCGACAATTTTGTCATCGTTTGTTCCATTGAAAACTTTGACCCCATGGGGATACATACGGGTGATAGTATTACGGTGGCACCGGCCCAAACCTTAACCGATGTTGAATACCAGGCGATGCGGGATGCTGCAAAAAAAATTGTGGCCAAAGTGGGTGTTGAGACCGGTGGCGCCAACATTCAGTTTGCGCTGAATCCGGAAACCGGAGAAATGGTTGTCATCGAAATGAATCCGCGGGTTTCTCGCAGTTCGGCCCTGGCTTCCAAAGCCACCGGATTTCCCATCGCCAAGATAGCCGCCAAGCTGGCCGCCGGTTATCATCTGCACGAGATCCCTAACGATATTACCCGCAAAACCCCGGCCTGCTTCGAACCGGCGATCGACTATGTAGTGGTTAAGATTCCGCGCTGGGATTTTGAAAAATTCCCCGGCAATGACAGCCGCTTAACGTCGCAAATGAAATCCGTCGGCGAAGCCATGGGAATCGGCCGAACTTTCAAAGAAGCGCTGAACAAAACCTTACGCTCCCTTGAAAACGGCTGGTCCGGTTTTCATGCCAACGGCAATCATCCTTACAGCCGCATGTCCCGTGACACCTTGCTGGATGATATCCGCTGGGGCACCCCCGATCGAATTCTGAAAATCTGGTGGGCCTTGACCAGCGGCATTTCACCCCAAGACGTATCCAACATTACCGGTATCGATATTTGGTTTCTGGAGAATCTGCGTCAACTGGTTGCCTTTGAAAATCACATCACCTCGGAATTTAAAAACCAGCAGAGCCTGTCCGTTGAAACACTCCGGCGGGCCAAGCAATTCGGATTTTCCGATAAGCACCTGTCTCTGTTAACCGGCCCGACTGAATACGATTTTCGCAGGCTGCGCAAAGAAAAGGGGGTGTTACCATCGTTTAAAATCGTGGATACTTGTGCGGCCGAGTTTGAATCTTTCACCCCCTATTATTATTCAACCTATGATCAGGAAAACGAATCCATCCCCTCAACCAATCAGAAAGTGATTATCCTGGGCGGCGGGCCCAATCGAATCGGCCAGGGCATCGAATTCGATTATTGCTGTGTGCACGGTATCCTGGCCCTGAAGTCTCTGGGGATTGAAGCCATCATGATTAATTGCAACCCGGAAACGGTCAGTACCGATTATGATGTGGCCGATAAACTTTACTTTGAACCCCTGACCTATGAAGATGTCCTGGATGTGATGGAACTGGAAAAACCGGATGGTGTGATTATACAATTCGGTGGCCAAACGCCGCTGAAACTGGCGTTGGCTATGGAAAAGTCCGGGGTGCCCATATGGGGTACCTCGCCGGATTCCATCGATCTGGCCGAAGATCGCGATCGGTTCGGTGCTTTGTTAGATTCGCTGGATATCCCCCATCCTCTTTACGGAACAGCAACCAGTGTTGAAGAGGCAATTACGGTTGGCCGCAAAGTTGGATTTCCCCTGGTGGTGAGACCCTCTTACGTCCTGGGCGGTCGCGCTATGGAGATTGTTTACGATAGCGCATCCCTGGAACACTATATGCGCCATGCCGTCAGTGCTTCCGAAGAACATCCGGTTCTACTGGATCGCTTCCTGGAGGATGCCTATGAATTTGACGTGGACGCCATATCCGATGGTGAACGCACCGATATCTGCGGGGTCATGCAGCATATCGAGGAAGCCGGTGTGCACTCCGGAGACAGTATGGCCGTACTGCCGCCGTATTTGCTCAGCCGGGATCAGCATGAAGACATTAAGGAATACACCCGCCTGCTGGCCGAGGCCCTGAACGTCAAGGGACTCATCAACATCCAGTTTGCCGTTCTTTTTGACACCCTCTACGTCCTGGAGGTCAATCCCAGGGCATCCCGTACCGTTCCATTTGTCAGCAAAGCCACCGGTGTTCCGGTTGTAAAAATTGCCGTAGAAGTCATGGCCGGTAAGAAACTGGATCAACTGGGGTATTCCTTCCGGAATCAGCTGCCTTATGTTGCCGTCAAGGAATCCGTATTTCCTTTTGATCGCTTTGATAAAGCCGATATATATTTGCGTCCGGAGATGCGTTCCACCGGTGAGGTCATGGGGATTGCGCCAACCTTTGGCGGGGCGGTGATGAAGGCCTTTCAGGCCAGCGGAATAATGGTTCCTGAATCCGGCACTGTTTTTTTAAGCGTCAACGACAATGATAAACCCCGGATTGTGCCCATCGCTGAAAGCTTGTGCAAATTGGGCTATCGCCTGGTGGCCACCCGGGGAACGGCAGATTATATAGCCGGTCGTGGCATTGCTGTGGAGAGCGTCCACAAGGTCAGTGAAGGCCGTCCCAATGTTGTGGATGACATCAAAAATGGGAATATCGATTTGATTATTAATACACCCCTGGGGCAGCGGGCCCGGGCGGATGAATATTCTCTGGGATGGGCGGCAATAAAATGCCGGGTGCCTTTTATTACAACGCTGTCGGCGGCGGAAGCTATCGTGCGGGGTCTCCGAACAAAAAGGCAAAAGCCACTGGATTATAAATGTTTGCAAGAGTACTACAAACTGTAGCTGCACGATAAGTATGTGTATATTTTGCAGAATTTCACTAGTATTGTCTCACAGAAATAATTTTATAAAAATACAGCGGTTTGATTCGCCAAAGATCTCTGGCGGATCAAACTTTGTACTGAGTTGTAAGACTATACTCCCGAAGTGGGTTCAGAACCGCAGATATTGTTCGAGGGCAAGGCGTCGATTCGGTTTAAAAGCGGAGCGTACACCTCGTGGCTGGAAGCCACTCCCACCAACTTTTAAACATCATAAAGTTTGCCGATCCCCATTTGATATAAATAGTGGTAGCGGCATCTTGCCGCGATAAATTAGCATTTTAAAGCGGATCGTGATGCACCTTAATGTAATAAATTAATGTAATAAAATTGATGCTGAATCCCGCTATGCGGGGCAACGCAGCCATCGGGCAATATCTGCGGTTCTGAACCCACTTCTAGAGGTCAAGGACCATCCCCACCTCATCACACTGGAAATATTTCGGGCAGCGACTGCATTCGCCCCAAACCTTGGCCGGAAGCTCTGCTCTGTTTTGTTGCTTGAATCCAAGCGTTTTGAAGAAATCCTCGGTCAAGGTGAACGTATACAAACGTTTTATTCCCAGGATTTTGGCCTCTTGTTTCATGTGTTCCACCAATTTGCTTCCCAGCCCCAGATGCTGATAATCCGGATGAATCGCGAGTGCTCTGATCTCGGCAATATCTTCCCAAAGTACGTGCAGGCTTGCGCAGGCTACGATAAGGTGTAATACTTCTTTGGTTTTGGTCATACTGTAAACCGGCGCTTTGCGATCCGTAGCGATTACAAAATCCCGGATGTTTTCATACAGGTATTGGGGACCCCTGGGGAGCATCAAATTAGATTCCGCAAAACCGTTGACCAGTTCGAGGATTTCTTCCACGTCTCTGATCTGCGCTTTCTGGATGACAATTTGGCGTTGGTCCTTGTCGTTTAGAAGAACTTTCCGAAATTTCTCTTTCGGTTTTTTTTTATGGCGTTTGGGAGCCGGTGGCGGTTGGATGTAATCCATAGCGTGTCACATAACCCTGATAAAGCGGGATAGAAAGGGTTCAGGGTTCAAAGTTCAACGTTCCAAGTTGAATTAAGGATTATATCTGTTTTTAACTTTGAACCTTGAACGCGGAACTTTGAACCAGCAAATGAAAACGAACGTTTATCCCAGAGTGTCTCAGATACTGGATCCTGCCTGCCCACCATCGCAAGCCGCTCAGGCGAGGCGGGCGGAGATGCCTGATTCTGGATAAAAAAAGATAACTACCTTTTAAAAATATGGCGTGTAACTGTCTTTGTGTCAAGGTTTAAAATGAACTGCGAACAGGCCTTTTTTGGACTTAATACCGAAAGATCCTTATCATCTTAATACCCCTTTTTTCAAATACGAAACCTATTTGTGCAGGGCTTTGCATTGCTTCTGGATTGACATTGGCCCGATCTATTGTTAGCAATTGTTCTTATTTTACCTAACGAAATCAACTTATGTAAAAGTGATTTTCCCATTTGATGGTAATCCCAATGGATTTGAGTAAAAAAAACCTCTGGCTTTTTGACGTAGACAATACCCTCATCAGAGATGTAGAACATCCGGATCCATTTCCGGATGCCATTAATCTATGTGACGCTTTAGAACGGTATGGAAAGACCATCGCAATCCTCACAAACGTGGGGCGCCTTTCAGCACGTCAGATACACGCTGTTGTGACAGCTGCCGGGTTTAGAGTCGATGCGGCTAAGACTTTCAGCGCCGGCGCAGTGGCCGCTGCTTATATTCACAACAGATCCCACGGGGCACGTTGCTTTATGATCAGTGAAGGCGGAGCACTTGAAGATTTCACAGCCAGAGGGCTGAACGTGACAAACAACCCTCCGGTAGATTTTGTTGCGGTGGGTGCCGACAGAAATCTTACGTTCCAGCGGCTGAACTTCGCGACCAAAATGGTCCAGAATGGCGCAGCGTTAATATGTATCAGCGGAAGCAGGGACTACCCCGGTGTTTATCTGGGCCAGGAGGATGTGTATATTGGCGAACGGTCGATCGTGGCTGCAATAGAAGATGCCACCGGTAAAAACGCCCTTATTATCGGAAAACCCATGCCCGAGATATTCACAGAGACTGTCAGGACACTGGGATTTGATGTTAGCGATGCGGTTATGGTGGGAGACAATCCTGCCAGCGATATTGCGGGGGGCAAAGCTGCCGGTCTGGCGACCATACTTGTCAAACGAAGTCCGGATAAAATTGTACCTTACGATGCTGGGAGCCTGGATACCACCGCAGACATTATAGTAGCTAGTTTGGATGAGGTTATCAATCGAATTTGATCACGATATTAAAAGTAGGGCGGGCATGTCAGAAAAAGATCATTCTGATAAGTTGGCTGCTTGCGGCAAGGGTTGCGGAGCCCCAACTCCTGATTTCACAACTTTTATGGGCTGTAAGCGATCCCGGGACTATTCGGCTCCTGATGTGGATGTCGTCATCAGCGGAGTGCCCTTTGATCTGGCAACCACCGAACGGCCCGGTGCCCGTTTCGGTCCGGCAAGCATCCGGCAAGCATCGACAAATCTGGCCTGGGAAATACACCGCTGGCCCTGGAATTTTCATGTCTACGATATTCTCGGTGTAGTCGATTATGGTGATCTTTGTTCTGATGCCGCTGAAAAAGACCAGATGGTATCGCAACTCCAACAGCATGCCGCTCAAATCCTGTCAGCCAATAAAGTCATGCTGACTTTGGGTGGAGACCACTTTATAACCCTACCTCTGCTGCGGGAACATGCTAAAAAGAACGGTCCTGTTGCCATAATCCACTTCGATGCCCACACCGATACCGAAAGAAAACCGGATCAATATGATCACGGCACCGTATTTTTCCACGCTGTGAAAGAGGGCATCGTTGTTCCGGAACGGTCCGTTCAAATCGGTGTTCGCACGGAATACATCCGGGATGATCACCGGTTCACGGTTCTGGATGCAGGCTGGGTGACCGATCAAAGTACCGACGTTGTTTTAAAGGCCATAAAGCGGATTGTGGGTGTACACCCGGTTTATATTACCTTCGATATCGATTGCCTGGACCCGGCTTTTGCACCGGGAACCGGAACACCGGTGGTCGGCGGTCTGTCCACGCACTGCGCCTTAAAGGTTACCCGCGGGCTGGTGGGCTGCCATGTGATCGGGATGGACATCGTTGAAGTCTGCCCGCCCTATGACCATGCACAAATAACGGCCCTGGCGGCGGCAACGCTGGGCCTTGAACTTCTGTACGTTTTGGCGGCCAACAGGAACGCCAAATTAAACAGGGCTTGAAATATGCAGACGGATAAAAAACTGAAAAAGCGCATAGCCTATGAGAATTTGAAGGTGGATAACATTTCCGGGACTTGCACAACGGGTTGACCGTGTCTATTTTATCGGTTTAGATAGAGTGAACGGGAAAAGGCGGTGAACGCGGATGGTACGCCATTTGGGATCCATGAAATGATATCGAGAGACAAACCGGATTTTGGAATTATTGTGAGGAGGTAGCCATGGCTTTTAATCTGAGAAATCGGCATTTTTTAAAATTGCTGGATTTTACACCTGAGGAGATCAAGTTTTTGCTCGGCCTTTCCATGGATCTGAAGAAGGCCAAATACGCCGGTATCGAACAGCCGCGGTTAAACGGAAAAAATATTGCCCTCATTTTTGAAAAATCTTCCACCCGGACCCGATGCGCATTTGAGGTTGCTGCATACGATCAGGGAGCCCATGTGACCTATCTGGGCCCGTCCGGATCTCAGATGGGTACCAAAGAAACCATGAAGGATACGGCCCGGGTGCTGGGTCACATGTATGACGGCATCGAATACCGTGGCTTCGGGCAGGATGTTGTAGAAGAGCTGGCCCAATATGCCGGTGTACCGGTGTGGAACGGCTTGACCAATGAATACCATCCCACCCAGGTGCTGGCCGATTTCCTCACGATGATGGAACATAGCGACAAGCCCCTGAGCCATGTCAGGTTCGCATACCTGGGCGACGCTCGTAACAACATGGGCAACTCACTCCTGGTGGGAGCCGCCAAAATGGGCATGGATTTTCGCTCGGTGGCCCCCAAAAGCGTTCAACCCAACCCGGAGCTGGTGTCAACGGCCAAAGAAATCGCCAAACAAACCGGGGCGAAAATCGCCATCAGCGATGATCTGGACCGCGGTGTGAAAGGTTGTGATTTTTTGTATACGGATGTGTGGGTCTCCATGGGTGAACCGGAAGAGGTCTGGAAAGACAGAATTGAGTTGCTCAAACCCTATCAGATCAACGCCGCTGCCATGGCAAAGACCGGCAATCCCGATGTAAAATTCTTGCATTGTCTGCCGGCCTTTCACAACCGGGAGACGGTCATCGGTGAAGAGATCTACCGGAAATTCGGACTGGAGGCCATGGAAGTAACCGAAGAGGTGTTCGAGTCAGGTGCATCCATCGTTTTCGGTGAAGCTGAAAACAGGATCCACACCATAAAGGCCGTGATGGTGGCGACCCTGGGGAGTTGCTCCAAATTTTATCTCACCATTTGGAGCATGAACAAATGAATGACAAACCCATTGTCTTAGTCGCCTTTGGCGGCAACGCTTTGATTAAAAAAGGGCAACAGGGCACAGCTTCGGAACAGTTTGTAAATTTACAGCTGCCCATGCGGCAAATCGCAAAGCTTTCCAGAAAATATAAAATTGTCATCACCCACGGGAATGGTCCCCAGGTCGGTAATCTCTTGCTTCAACAGGAAAGCTGCGACAAAGTGCCCAAGATGCCCCTTGAGATCATCGGCGCCCAAACCCAGGGTCAGATAGGTTACATGATTGAATCCTCGCTGGATACCGCTCTAATGGATATAGAGGTTGAAGATAGCTTGATTGTAACCATTCTTACCTATGTGGTTGTCGACGAGAATGATCCGCTGTTTCAAAACCCGTCAAAACCGATCGGACCTTTTTACACCCAAGAACAGGCGGCCGGGCTCACCTACAACATGGTAAAAACAGACAAGGGCTATCGGCGCGTAGTCGCCTCTCCCAGACCGATTACCATCGTGGAGCATCGTGAAATCAAAAAACTTATTGAAATGAATTTTATCGTCATTTGCTGCGGCGGCGGCGGCATTCCGGTGATTCGCAAAGAGCGCAAGTTCCGGGGCGTCGAGGCGGTGATAGACAAGGATCTGGCCAGCTCTGTGCTGGCCCGGGAGATAAAAGCTGATATCTTCGTGATTGCAACCGATACAGTCGGAGCCGCGATTCATTGGGGACAGCCGGGTCAGAAGATACTGGGTAAAGTTCCTCTGGCCAAAATGGAGCAATATGTGCGGGCGGGTCATTTTCCGGCCGGGTCCATGGGCCCCAAGGTGGAGGGGCTTATCGAATATTTCAAGGCCACGGATCGCCGCGGGATCATCTGCAACCTGGAGGATATCGAGAAGGCCATTGCCGGAAAAGCAGGTACTGAAATTATTAAATGAAAATGCCTAATCCGCCAAAAAACACAGGCGGACAAGAGTGAGCTAAAGTGCCTAAAATGCCTAAAATTAGTAAAGGAATTAATTCTATTATTCATGCGATCTATATTAAATAAGTTCTACACATGTTTCATATTATCCCGTAAGAAATGGAGGTTTTTATGTCGAAAAAGAACGTGATTATCATGGGTGCAGCCGGAAGAGATTTCCACAATTTCAACACTTATTACCGTGGCAATGGCGCCTATAATGTTGTTGCCTTTACGGCCACCCAGATTCCGGATATCGAAGGCCGCAAGTATCCGGCTGAATTAGCCGGAGAGTTGTATCCGGACGGTGTCCCCATTTATGCCGAAGAAGATCTTGCCAGGTTAATCAAAGAATTGAAGGCGGATGATTGCGTGTTCTCATACAGTGATGTGTCTTATCAGCATGTGATGTCGGTGGGCGCCAAGGTAAATGCGGCCGGGGCCAATTTTGTCATGCTGGGGCCCAGGGATACCCAGATTAAAAGCACCAAACCAGTCATTTCGGTAGGAGCAATTCGGACCGGCTGCGGCAAGAGCCAAACTTCGCGCCGGATCATCGAAATTCTGATGGCAAAAGGATTAAAAGTTGTGGCCATCCGGCATCCCATGCCCTACGGTGATATTGCCGCCCTGAAGGTGCAGCGTTTTGCAGAGCTGTCGGATCTGGAAAAGCATAACTGCACCGTGGAAGAGATGGAAGAATATGAACCGCACGTAATTCGTGGCAATGTGATCTATGCCGGTGTTGATTACGAAGCCATTGTGCGGGCCGCAGAAGAGGACCCCAAGGGCTGCGATGTCGTTCTGTGGGATGGCGGCAACAATGACTTTCCGTTTTACAAGTCCGACCTGCACGTGACCGTGGTCGATCCCCATCGTCCGGGTCACGAGCTCACCTATTATCCGGGCAACGTGACGTTAAGGCTTGCAGATGTGGTGGTTATCAACAAAATGGACAGTGCCGATGCCCAAGGCATAGAGATCGTCCGCCGCAATATTGCAACGGAGAATCCGGATGCGATCGTAATTGACGGCGCCTCCACGTTGGATATGGATGATCCGTCGATTGTCAGAGGAAAAAAGGTACTGGTGGTGGAGGACGGTCCGACCCTGACCCATGGAGAAATGAAGATCGGTGCCGGGGTGGTTGCCGCCCAAAAATTCGGGGCTGCCGGTCTGGTTGACCCGCGGCCGTATGTCGTAGGGCGGCTGGCCGAAACTTTTGAGAAGTACCCGGATATCGGGACGGTTCTGCCGGCCATGGGATACGGCCAGCAGCAGCTAAAAGACATGGAAACGACCATAAACAAAACCGAGTGTGATGCGGTAATCATCGGCACGCCGATCGATTTAAACCGGATTATCAAAATAAACAAACCCAACACCCGTGTATATTACAATCTCCAGGAGATCGGGCGCCCCGATTTTAACGGGGTACTGGATGACTTCGTCAAAAAACACAATCTTTCTTAAGTCATAACCCTTTCTTATATGGGAGCGGCCTGCTTGCGGGCCTGCTCCCAGTGATGCTTTTTCTAAAGCAGTTATTCGTGAAAGGTAATCACCATGGCTTTTAATCTTAAGTAACAATGCACCATAGGGTGCAACAACAACAAGAGGTAACGAAGGAGGTACCGTAATGTCACAGAAAGTCACGAAGCAAGAGTATGATGTAGTACTCCAGGGACAACCGGCGGTTAAGCCGATGGTTGTATCACAGCGCGAGGGGGAAGCATTCAGGGTATGGTCTCCGGATGAGTTCTCAAAGCTGAAGCGGGTCCTCATCGGCCGACCGGAGGGAACCAACATGCCGGCCCCCGAACCGGCCTGGCGGTACGATGTTCCTGGTTGCAAGCTGCCCAGTTATATGCCTTTTCCCCAGGAGATGGTGGATGCAGCCAACGAGCAGATGGACTATTTCGTGAAAACGCTCGAAGACCGGGGAATTCTCGTTGATAGAATCCCGATTCTGCCGATGATGATGAACCGACCGTTCAGTAGTCCCATCGGCTGGGGACAGCATAACATGCACGGGGTCAACAATGTGCGTGACGTAACTTTGGTTCACGGCCACGTCATTGTCGACGCGCCAACGGTTCGACGGACCCGCGTTTATGAGCGGTTCAACCTGCGGCCGTACTTCAACCTACTCGCCAAGGAAGACTCCAGCTGTTATCACACGTCAGCTCCCTTCCCGATGCTGACGGATGAAACCTACGACATGGACTACTATCATGACCGGGAAAACCGAACTGATGATGAACAGCGGGAGATGTTGCTGGCGGCCCAGTTCCAGCAAAAAAACGGGGAATTCCCTTGGGAATCCCTCTGGGACGGTGCTGACATCTGGAGCCTCGGCAAAGACATGTTCTACCAGCGCTCAGCAGTCGGCAACTTGGCGGGCGAAGATTGGCTGCGGCGGTTCTGCAGAGAGCACGGATTCCGTTTCCACGGCATAACGTTTGATACACCGCTGGATCCCGAAAAGCCGGACAACTTCCACCCGTGGCACATCGACGTGAACATGTGTACGCCGCGGCCTGGTCTGATCATCCTCAACCCGGATTGGCCCCCGGTTGATGAAGGGTTCACCCAGCTCTTCAAACAAAACGACTGGGAAGTTGTGATGGGCGCCCGGCCAACCCGTGTTCACAGGAACGACATTTACCTGACCGGGTTGTACGAGGGTAAATCCTGGATCTCCCTTAACACATTCAGTATTGACGAGAACGTGATGTGCGTGGAAGCCGGCGAAACAGCTTTCATGGAACAGCTTGACAAGCTGGGCGTGGAAGTGGTTCCGATCCCGTACGAAAAGGTGATCCCATTCGGCGGCGCCCTGCACTGCACCACGCTCGATATCGAGCGAGACACCGGCGAGAAGGGCGAGAGAGGGGAATACGAACGAGAGAGGGGAATACGAAGATTACTTCCCGAACCAGGTTGAAGGGTATTAATGATTTTTGAATCATCTCCAAAAGAGTTGGTGTAATTTACAAGCAGATGATTCATATATTGTTAAATACATATTAACCGCAGATTCACCCTGTTAAATCCTCCGTAGGAGATCCGCAAAGCGGAATTTAACAGGGCGCGCGCAGACATAACGCGGAGTATTCAATTTTGCCCGGGCAATACCCGCATGCCTTTCAGGCGAATAATTAGATGGCATCGCGCAACGATTGCTGGTTTTGCCTCCGCAGGCCTGCCGGGGCGAAGCCTTTGGCGAAGACCGGTCGCGGAGGCAAAAGTCTGTGTCCGTCAGCGTGTGTCTAGCGAACGAAGTAAGCGGGCGGTTAAATGAAACCGCTAAAACTGTGTAATATCTTGAAGTGATATCGGCCCATTCAAAGGGATAAACGGGCGTCGGCGATCAGAGTTGCTGCCATCGTTCTGAAATTTCTGCTGTTGCCTGTGGGCCGGAAAATCACATCCAGCATTCAAGAATCATCCCATTATTGTCATCGACCTTCAATGCTAACCCTTAGACCACTGTTGCATGAGGTGAGTTTCTATTGACAGACAGCCGTAAGCACCATATTCTGCGTCAACCAATGAAGAACTTCTTGTAACTTCGACTCAACCTGTGTTCCTGATGGTCTGTTAATTCTGGTGAAAGGAGGAATTGATTATGTCATCTATGGGTATTGGTCTTATTGTCTACATCGCTATATTTTTCATCCTTGGTGTAGGCATGTACTTTATGGTTCAGAAAAGCGGCAAGCGCTATATTATTGCCGGCAAGAGCCTGCCTTTCTTTCTGGTGGGCACCATGCTTCTGGCGCAATCCTTGGATGCCAACGCTACCATGGGTAACGCGGCAGGCGTTTATGGCGGCGGATGGTGGGCCGGATTCCAGTTCGCCTTTGGCCTGGCGTTGTGTCTTGTTGTCGTCGGGCTTTTTTATGCTAAACCTTTGAACCGCATGAACATGCTGACACTGCCTGATTTCTATTTTAGAAGATTCAACTGGTTTACCGAAATCATCGTCGGGCTCCTGATGTGTTTTAGCTTTGCGATTCTGGTTGCGGGTAACTTTGCCGGTGCAGCCTGGATTCTCTCGATTGTTTTCAAAATGAATTATGTTACGGCCCTCATCGTCATAGCCATATTCATTATGATATACACCATTTCCGGCGGGCTCTACTCTTGTGCGGCCACGGATATCGCTCAAATCTATCCGGCCATGATCGGGTTTATCGGCTGTTTTTTCTACCTGCTGGCCGACTACGGTTGGAGCCATTTTTCAGCGGCCATCCCGGACAACTTTGTTAACCTGTCGGGATTAACCTCCGTTGCCGATGGCGCCCTGCTAAACTGGGCCGGAATTCTGGCGCTGGGCATCGGAGACGTTGTGGCCCTGGATTTTATGGAAAGAATATTTGCCGCCAAGACCCCCGAAACGGCACAGAAAAGTTGTTTTTATGGTGCCGGAGGCACGGTTATCACCGGCATCGTGTGTTCCTTTATGGGTTTGATGGGCTTGACTTTATTTCCGGATA
>CAMYNZ010000058.1 GCA_947259865.1 uncultured Desulfobacterales bacterium
ACGTCGATGATTCCTTTTTGAAGGCCATCCAGGTCGATATACGAGTTGTCCTAGTCTCTTCGGGCAAAAAAATCACCGATGGCCTCGGCCATGATATTGAGGGTGGCGGCCGAGAATTCGGGCCCCCGCTGGGACCCGTGACCCCAGACGGCGCCTTGATCCATGAGACCGTACCGTTGATAAACGTTTTGACCGGTGATGATATCGGATTTTTGAAACAAAACATTGCCGGTCGGGCCAACCACTTTTTCCGGATAGGGCGGAAGGTCCTTTTTCATGTAGACGCCACCCCCCAGCAGGATGACCATGGCCACGATGAAACAAAGTATGGCCGCCCACTTGAGATTTCTTAAAGACATGTTTTCCCTCCTTTTTTCCTGATTATAGAACCGTTTAAAATGTCAGGTAAACACCCGAAGCTGAAAGTACCCGCCGGGTCACGCCCAATCGCCCGGTGGGGTCCAATAGGATAATTATATGGGTCAGGTTACTTTTAGGAGTGACCTGAAATTTACTTTATGAGATTCGATTGAGTGGATATGCTATCACTTATGTTTCGGTTTTGATGTAGGTCAAAAAACCGGAAAAAACAACTCAAATCGTAAATATTTGTAAATGGGCAGCAGTGGGGTATAACCGGAAAGAGTGTTAATGTTTGCTACGATTTACAGGCGTCGCGAGGCAGGGACGGCTCCGGTAGTGCAGTGGGGTAGGGTTTGTCACCCGGAGACAGTGATCTTTCAGGTGTTATAATGGTTTTGGCAGGGATTGCTTGATACGCTCACAGGCTTCATTCGGGAGGACCCGTGTGTCATCCGAATCGCCGGGCGTTATCTCCTCAGATCGACAAACCTCTCTGATTAACAATAACTGGCGTCTAAATCGGGTACAGTATTTGCACATCAACAGGTGCATCCGGATTAACACCCGATGATGCATCGGCAGGACCCGATCCATCGACTCGGATACAATTTGTGTGACCGCTTTGCAATTAAACATCCAATGTTTCACCATGAATTCCCTCACGCTTTCGAGTTAAACCAATTTATTTCAAGGCAATCTCTTAAACGCATGCGGGCCCTGTAAAGCATAACCCAACTATTCGTCGCAGATATCTTTAAGGCCTTACAAATCTCTTCTGTACTTAATTCCTCCATTTCGCGCAAAATAAATGCGTTTGCCAGACGCTCGGGAAGTCTGGCCAAACATCTGTAGAGAACATCCAAAAATTCCTTTTGCTCATAGATTTTCATGGGATTGACGTACCATTTGCCGGGCTTGATCTTCCATTGGCCCGTGTTGTCGAAAAGGGAATCGATAGCCTCGCCGATGGTCTCGATATCTTGCCTGGCTTGTTCTTTGCTGTTCTTTCGATAATAATCAACGATTTTATGCTTTAATATGGCGGTCAGCCAGGTTCGCACGGCAGATCGGCTCTCAAAATTTTTACGGGCAACAAGCGCAGCCAGAAAGGTTTCCTGAACAAGATCTTCTGCTACCGATGGGTCTTTAACCCTGGCAAGGGCGAAACGGTAAAGATAGTCACCGTGCTGGTCCACCCATACCTCGGGATCAAGGGCCTGACTTTCAGGGGCGAGTTGTTTTTGATTCATTTTTGGTGTCCGTCTCTTGAGTCAGATTATGATATTGTTTAGCAGAAAAATGACAGATAGACAAATAATTAGTTGGGTTCACGTGTTGGCGGGCGGTTGCTCAAAAGGATTTGGGCAACCGCCCGTTGGGATGTCGTCATTGATGGGCCGGAAATATTCAGGAAGCATTTTAGCGGTGGAAAGCGGGTACCCGGGGAACCGGGTGTATCGGTCCGGCTCAATTGGCAGATGGCGTCAACTGATTATTTCATAAATGCGTTGGGTCTGCTCCGCAAAGTTTTTGACAATATCCATGTGGTGTTTTGAAATATAGTTGAATTTTACGCCAAACCCCTGGGATCCGCTCCAGACAATCTCACCGTTGAGATTGAAGGGGGTCTTTTGGTCGGGGATTGTAAATGTCAGTCTGATATCAAGTCCGGAGGCAAACGTTAAATCGGTTTCGATGAAAACACCATAGGTACTGATGTCGAGGATATAACTATTGAAAATTTGTCCCTTGACGAGATAATCAACCGGAATTAAACACTGACGTCTTGAATCTCCCCGTCTGTCGGATTCGTCATTTTCGGACCTGATCCGCTTAAACCTTTTTTCCAGAAACCGTAACAGTTTTAACCGCATGGGTTCCGACATGATATCAATCAGCGCGATTAACTGAGATCGGGTAGGGGTGTTATTAAAATTTTGACCGGAATTAAGCATGCACAATGGCTCCCAGGGATCTGTCTAATTTATCCGCCGACGCTTTTTGGCCAAGATGGTTGAACCGCATGACCTGATTTTCCACTAAACAGCTAATATCATATGCTATTATGTGGTTTTTTTCAATAGCCGGGATTTATGTACTCAAGTCCCTAACATTTTTATGACTTTGGTTTTCCATAGCCAATCGTTTTCTGCCCGCTAGGGGGCATATGTAATGCTTAATCTAACCCTAATAATTACTCCTTGTATTTTCTGAATCTTTTGGTAACAAAAGAATATCTAGTAAATCTTTTGTAAAGACTGTCTTATGATTGCAGACCAGAAATACTGGAATCCTGTTCTGGAAACGCTCCCCCGTAACCAGCTCCGGGATCTCCAATTGAAAAAATTTAAACGGATATTTCAATGGGCCTATGATCATTCCAAATTTCACCGCAATCTATATCAAAAAGCGGGCCTGGGACCCGATGATATTCGTTCGTTTGAGGATATCCGGCGGGTTCCTAAAATTGAAAAAGCCATGATGCGGGAGATTCAATGCAAAGATCCCTTTCCTTACGGTGACGCCCTGTGCGTACCCCTCGAGGAGGTAACGGCTTTTCGCCAGACCAGCGGTACCACCGGCCAGCCCGTTTACCAGCCCGATACCTGGCAGGATTGGGAATGGTGGGCCGAGTGCTGGTCTTATATTCTTTGGGCCCAGGGATACCGGCCCAAGGATCGCGTGTTTATTCCATTTGGTTACAATGTATTTGTGGCTTTCTGGGCCGGTCACTATGCAGCCGAGAAGTTGGGGTGTGAGGTTATACCCGGCGGTGTGCTCGACACCCAGGCCCGGATTTTAAAGATCCGGGAATTAAGGGCTACTGCCATGATGGCCACACCCACGTATATTCTGGGGATGGCGGATACGGCCCGCAATAAATTGGGTATCGAGCCGTCCGAGCTGAGTATCAACAAGATCACCTGTGCCGGCGAACCGGGTGCCAGTATATCCAGTACCAAAAAACGCATGGAAACAGCCTGGGGAGCCAAGGTATACGATCACGCCGGTGCCACCGAAATCGGTGCCTGGTCCTATGAGTGCCGGCATCAACCCGGCGGGATGCATGTGAATGAAGCCTTTTTTCTGGTGGAAATTGAAGATATGCAAACCGGGGATATTATTCAGGCGCCGGGACAACGGGGTAAGATGGTCATCACCGCGCTGGATCGTCAGGCACAACCGTGCATCCGCTTTGACGCCAAAGATGTTATTGAATGGGATCCCAACCCGTGTGACTGCGGACGAAGCTTTCGTCTCATAAGGGGAGGTGTTCTGGGCAGGTCCGATGATATTACCAAAGTCAAAGGCGTGCTGTTGGCCCCGGCGGCCGTTGAAGCGGTCGTCAGAGGTATTGACGGCCTCGGTGATGAATACGAAGTGGTGGTCGACAAGCTGGGGGATATGGATCGCATTAAACTCAAGGTGGAGTTAATACCGGGGGCCGAAGATAGGGCCAAAGCCATCGAGACCCAGCTCAAGGATCAATTACGGTTGAAAACCAATCTGGCCTATCGAATCGAGATTTATGATTATGGGCGGCTGCCGCGCTATGAGATCAAGGCCAGGCGTTTCAAGGACTTAAGAAAAAAAAATACGAACAATAAATAGATTGACCCGAGGCAATAATGGACAACCCGCTAGAATTGGACGCGATCAACGCCAAAATTCAGGTGCTAAAAAAGACAGCCGAGGAGTTGAAACGCCTGGGCACCGACTTTCCAGCCGTGAGTCGAAATGCAGATCGTATTTTGGCCAGCGTTAAAATGCTGGAAATCAACGTCACTGATTGGGTTGATTTAGACTTGCCGGATTAAGCCCCAGCAGTCAGGAAATGCCGCGCTGACACAGTATAACCTTATCCGGATAAATTTTTTGTGTTTTTGCGCATCTTACGGTTTATGTCAGATTCTCGTTTTTAACTTGAAAATATTTTTTTGGTTCTTATTCATTTATTGTGCCGTTCTGATCGTCATTGATAAGCCCTTTCTCATGAATACGTTAAAATTCGGCCCTATCCAATTAGAAATAATAAAATAGTTTTTGCCGGATGGTTGTATCCGGGCGCGGCCAATGAGAAGCAATTATCGGGGTGGATGCTTTAAAACCGTTTTACTGGATAAAACTGCACCATTGAATACCGAAATCAGGCCGGGCGGGTTTTGGGCAATTTTTAAAAAGAGACAAAATCGGATGATGGACCGTTAACAAAAAGGGGCAAACTTATGCACATGGCAGATGCACTGATTTCACCGGCAGTCGGCGGCACAATGTGGGCAGCCTCTGCGGGTCTTATTGGATATTGCTCCAAAAAAATCAAAGAAGATATGGATGATCGAAAAATCCCGCTGATGGGGGTGGTTGGCGCATTTATTTTCGCAGCCCAGATGATAAACTTTACTATTCCGGGAACCGGCTCCAGCGGCCATCTCGGCGGAGGGATGATCCTTGCCATTTTGCTCGGACCCCATGCCGCCTTTCTTACCATGGCCTCGGTGCTGACTGTCCAGGCGCTGTTTTTCGCCGATGGCGGCTTGCTGGCACTGGGCAGCAATATCTTTAATCTCGGCGTTTTTCCCTGCTTTATAGCCTATCCGCTTATCTACAAAAAGATTGTCGGTGATAAATTCGGCGAGGGTCGCGTGCTCCTGGGTGCTACCATTTCCGCCGTGCTGGGACTCCAGCTGGGTGCACTGGGTGTGGTGCTTCAAACCATTTTGTCCGGTGTTGCCGAACTGCCTTTTGGGACCTTTGTCCTTCTGATGCAGCCCATTCATTTGGCCATCGGAATAGTAGAAGGGCTGGCAACAACGGCGGTTATTATATTTGTCTGGAAGGTTCGTCCTGAAATCATAAAAGTGGCGATTGAATCAACACCCATTGGAAAAACCCGTATTCGAAAAGTAGTCATAGGGCTGTTGATAATGTCCGCAGTGACGGGCGGTGCCTTGAGCTGGTTTGCCTCCTCGCAGCCGGATGGATTGGAGTGGTCTGTGTTAAAAGCTACCGGAAAAGAGGGATCGGTAGAATCGCAAAAGGGAGTGCACATCCCCCTCAGCCAGATTCAGGAAAAAACGGCTATTTTACCGGAGTATACATTTAAAACCAGTAAAACCGAACCCGCGGCCGAGAACCATAAATCCTGGCCGACGGTGGATGCCGGTACCACCATTTCCGGCCTGGTGGGTGGTGCGCTGACGCTGCTTGTGGCCGGATTGATCGGATATGCACTCAGGCGTCGCAAGCGGAATCACGGGTCTTAACAATTATCCCCATTGAATGGTAAAAGCCATGACCGCTTCGCATGCCCGCAAGCCCCGCCCTTTTGGGCTGGGGAGCTTCACACCGGATCAATGGACCCGGGGGGCCGCGACCTAAATTATTTTAAGGCTAGCATGGCAAAGATCGATACACATTTTTTTGACTTCGGGTATCTGGACAAACTGTCCTACCAACAATCGCCCATACATCAGTTAGACCCGCGCGCCAAACTGGTGACGACCGTTGTGTTTATTACAGCCGTGGTTTCTTTTGGCAAATACGAAATTTCGGCATTGCTACCGTATCTTATTTTTCCGGCGGCTCTGTGTGGTTTGGCAGATCTCCCGCCGGCGTATCTGTTAAAGAAAATTCTGCTGGTTTCTCCTTTTGCGATACTGATTGGTATATTCAACCCACTCATGGATCGGGAAATTCTTATCAGCCTGGGAGGATTGGATATTGCCGGCGGTTGGGTATCTTTTGCATCCATTTTACTTCGGTTCTTCCTCACCGTGGGTGCTGCTTTGATTTTAATTGCGGCGACCGGTTTCAATGCTGTTTGTATGGGCCTGGAAAAGCTGGGCACACCGAAGGTTTTTGTGGTCCAACTCATGTTTTTATACCGGTATATATTCGTGTTGGTCGATGAGGCTGCTCGTATGGTTCGGGCCAGATCGCTTCGATCCTTTGGCCGCAGCGGAACAGGACTCAAAACTTTCGGTTACCTGGTAGGCCATTTATTGCTGCGCACCGTGGACCGGGCCCAACGCATTCATCTGGCGATGCGATGTCGCGGATTCGACGGCCAGTTCCACATCATGAAATCACCAAAAATTCGACCCAAAGAAATTGGGTTTATCTTGGGATGGTCGGCATTATTTATTCTCATGCGATTTTACAATTTCCCCCAGCTGGTGGGCGCCACGATTACGGAGTTTATAAAATGAGTCATCATATCATAGAAGCTCAGGGTCTGGATTATACTTACCCGGATGGCACTCCCGGCATCCGCGAGATAACATTTCGCATCACCCACGGGGAATCGGTTGCCGTTGTTGGGGCCAATGGAGCCGGCAAATCGACCCTGCTGCTTCATTTAAACGGTTATCTTACACCGACCCGTGGGATTTTGCGAATCGGTGATTATCCCCTGACAAAAAGGAATTTAAAGGCTGTGAGGCGGTCGGTCGGTATGGTGTTCCAAGACCCGGATGATCAACTGTTTATGCCCACGGTATTTGATGACGTGGCCTTCGGTCCTCTGAATCTGGGTCTTCCCCCGCAAGAAGTGGAAAAGTGTGTCAGATCTGCTCTTGATACCGTCGGCATACCCCATCTGAAGGATAGACCGCCGTATAAGCTTTCCGGGGGAGAAAAACGGTCCGTCGCCATTGCCTCGGTGCTTTCCATGTCACCGGATATACTGGTTATGGATGAACCCACTGCAGATCTGGACCCCAGGGCCCGCAGACGACTGATCCAACTGCTGAAGTCATTCACGCACACCAAAGTTGTCGCCACCCATGATTTGGATATGGCAATGGATGTTTGCGGCAGAACCATTGTGATCTACCAGGGACGTATTACTGCGGATGGACCCACCCTGGATGTGTTCCAGAATGAAGCCCTTCTTGAACGCAGCGGCCTGGAAAAACCGCTGAGAATGCAGAGCTGCCCGGTCTGTGAGGCCAACGATAAAAAAGTGATAAAAAATGGGCTTTATCTTACTGGAAGGCGGAGCTGAATTCGGCGGCCAGATGGAATTTCCGGACAGGCAGGCCATCTCGATGGCCGGTGGATCAGACGTTCCCATCAGTATTATTCCGGCGGCAGCTGCGCCCGACAAAAATCACCTGCGCGCCGGAAAAAATGCCGTGGGATGGTTTCAAAGTCTGGGTGCAACCAATGTAACCGCCTTGCCGGTCGTTGACAGATTATCGGCTGATGATCCCGATCATGCGGTATTTTTAAAAAAATCAAAGCTCATATACCTTCTGGGGGGATTCCCGCGCTACCTCGGTCAAACGCTGGCAAGCACGCGTTGCTGGCAGGCAATACAGGCGGCCTATCGCACAGGGGCCGTCATCGCCGGCAGCAGTGCCGGGGCGATGGTATTATGCGAAAATTATTATGATCCGGTCGGAACGCAGGTGATGAAGGGGCTGGGATTGATTGGCGGAATTTGTGTTTTGCCCCATCACAACACTTTCGGGCGGGACTGGGCCCCGCCTCTCCAACAATTGCTTCCCGATACAATTCTGGTGGGGATCGATGAAGAAACCGGCATCATCAATGATGCTTCAGCGGATCATTGGCAGGTATTCGGGAAGGGTGCCAGTACAGTCTACCATGGCGGACAGATCGAACAATACATCTCGCAACAGGCATTTGTGCTCCACAAGGGTTAAGCCATGCCACCCGGAAACGGTAAAATAGTCATCATGGGGTCTGGGGAGTTAACCGCCACCATGGTTGAAGTCCACAAAAGCTTACTGGCCAGTGGTACCGGCAGGCCCAAGGCCACCTTTCTTGACACACCGGCCGGCTTTCAACTCAATGCGGATCAGATATCCCAAAAAGCAGTCGAATATTTTCGCGGGCATATACAACACCCCTTGACCATTGCGTCATTTAAGTCGGGTGAGCAGACCTCGGACTTTGAAGCCGAACAAGCTTTTCACATCTTGCGAAAATCCGATTATGTCCTCATTGGGCCGGGCAGCCCGACCTATGCCCTCCGTCAATGGATCGGCTCTCCTGTCCCGGAAATCCTTGCGCAACGAATAAAAAGCGGTGGCTGCCTGGTGGCTGCCAGTGCGGCGGCGCTTACCGTGGGCCGTTTCACCCTGCCGGTTTACGAAATCTATAAGGTGGGTCAGGATGTGCACTGGGTGGATGGAATGGATATTCTCGGGCAATTCGGTTTTAATGTTGTGATCGTTCCCCATTGGAACAATGCCGAGGGCGGCACCCATGATACACGATTTTGTTTTATGGGAGCACCGCGGTTTCGAAAATTACAGGCACTGCTGCCGGATGATATATCGGTGTTTGGTCTGGATGAGCATACCGCTTGCATCCTGGATCTGGTTAGCAATCAAGCCGAAATCAGGGGTATCGGGCGGGCCATCCTGCGTCGATTCGATAGTGAATTAATTTTTGAAACGGGTACTCAATTTTCCCTTGATATACTGCGCGGTGAAAATGTGGCCTCCGGCTGGAAACCGGTACCAGCGGATACCGGCTCATCCGCAAACATTTCCCGGCCCAAGGAGAATACTTTTTGGGATAGGATAAATTCCCTGGAAGCGCGTTTTCGCGGCGCACTTGAGGATCACGATCCCAATCAATCAACCAGTGCCCTCCTGGAGCTTGATCATACCATCTGGCAGGCCCACCAGGATCTAGAAAACGAGGAATTCATTACCCAGGCCAGAGATACACTGCGTGAACTTATGGTCCTTTTGGGTAACCGGCTGGCTGACGCACCGGGTGACAAATCGACACACCTGGCTCCTCTGGTTGAGACGCTGCTTGTATTGAGACAGCAATTCAGGGACAAAAAGCAGTGGCAGGATGCCGACATCATCCGCGCTAGCCTTCAAAATGACGTATTGCGTCGCAGGCCATCAACAAAAAAAAGGACCTGAACCACTTTGAATTATGTAGGATACTTGTTGGACACATCCCTTGGTGATGGGTTCCAAAGGAGATTGGTCTGAATGATACATCATACCCCGATTTCGGTTCTTTTTGTCACCGCTGACACGGATCCGTCTTTACAGCCGTTGATATCCTACTTAGACACGATGCCGCATATTCGAGCGGTGCAACAACCGCAGCTGACTGACGATTTAAAATCCTATAATGTGGTGGTAACGTTTAATGCGAACCAGGCGGTCGACGTCACAGACAGGCTGGCAGCCTATGCACGCGCCGGTGGTGGATGGTTGACACTGGTTCATTTGTCCGAAAACCCTCTGCCGGAGATTTTTGGGGTTCAACCGGCGCCGGCCGGACCGGCCACGGAGTTGCGCGTATTGTTTGAAAATCAAAACCATCCGCTGGCGCAACGACTGGCGGATGCCGTCTTTATTAGCGGCCGCTATCAGGGATTGCAAAAAACAGCAGAAAACATCGATACGGTTCTTTATGCCGACTGGCACTTTGGCCACAGCCCTGTTCTCACCCAACGTGACAGCGGTAAAGGAAGCGTTGCCTGCACGACCTTGCAGGCCTATTCAGATCCGGCCTTGCAACAGATATTCTACCGTCTTTTATGCAGCCTTGCCGGGCAGCCCATGAGCGGGCGCGCATTGGGGGTCGGTATCCTGGGGTATGCGCCATCTGTTGGAAAGGTACACGGCTTGGGCACCACATCCACTTCCGGACTCAACCTGGTTGCCGTTTGCGATCTGGATCCGGAACGCCTGGCTCAGGCCCGGCAGGATTTTCCCACGGTCAAAACCTACCCGGCCGCGGAATCTTTGGCTGACGACCCTGCGGTGGAAATCGTAATTATAGCCACCCCTCCAAATACGCATGCACGTTTATGTCTGCAAATGATGACTGCCGGCAAACATGTGGTCTGTGAGAAACCGCTAGCGCTGAACCGCAAAGAAACAGATGCTCTGGTGGCGCTGGCTGAAAAACAGCGGGTGCACCTGAGTTGCCATCAGAACCGACGCTGGGATCCGGACTATCTGGCAATTAAACAGGCCCTGGCAGACGGTTTGATCGGCGATTTATTTTACCTGGAAACTTTCGTGGGTGATTTTCATCATCCCTGCGGATACTGGCATTCGCATGCGCCGGTATCCGGCGGTACGGCTTATGATTGGGGGGCCCATTATCTGGACTGGCTGGTGAGTTTGATTCCGCAAAGGGTCGAAACAGTGATCGGAACCCGGCACAAACGTGTGTGGCATGATGTGACCAACGCTGATCAGGAGCGTATCCAAATTCGCTTCAGCGGCGGGCAGGAAGCCGAATTTATCCATTCTGATATTGCGGCTGCGCGCAAACCCAAATGGTATCTGCTCGGGACCCAAGGAGCGATCGTCGGATACTGGCAGGATGTAACCGCATATGCAATCGATCCCGTTGTGTATTTCCACCGGCACGACATTCCTGCAACCGAAATGACACCGGATTTAACCGTTTACCGCCGCCACGAAAGCGGTAAAATCGTAAGCCAAAATCCGGCCATCCCTGATCGACAAACCTATCCGTTCCATCGTAATCTGGCCGATCACCTCCTGACCGGTGAACCCATCGTTGCGCCACTGGTTGATTCGGTCAAGGTGGTTTCAATTCTGGAAGCCGCGGCACGCTCCATGGCAAACAACGGTGCTCCGGAGGTGCTGAATGGCGGATAAGGTTAAATGGGGAATTTTGGGTAACGCCACCATTGCCCGGAAATGCGTCATCCCGGCCATTCAAAAATCCCGCAACGGCCAGGTGCAGGCCCTGGCGACGCGTTCCCCCCGGAGTGCCGCTGAAGTGATCTCGGCCAACAAGATACCGCAGGTTTACGACAAATATGAAAACGTCCTCACTGATTCATCGGTTGATGCGATTTATATACCCCTTCCCAACCATTTGCATTTGCCCTGGACGATTAAAGCATTGTCTGCCGGCAAAAATGTGTTGTGCGAAAAACCGCTGTCCTGCACCGCCGGGGAGGCCCGGGAGATGGCCGCTGCGGCCCATGACAACCGATTAATTCTGATGGAAGCCTTCATGTACCGCTTCCATCCGCGAAGCCAGCACATCAAACAGATCATAGACAGGGGTGTCATTGGAAAGCCGTGCCTGGTGCGATCAGCCTTCTGTTATCACATGGACGATAATATTCTGAAAACCGGGGAGAATGCACGCCTGACGCCCGAAATGGGCGGCGGGGCTTTGCTGGACGTTGGCTGTTACAGCGTCAGTGTGGCGCGCTGGTTTATGGCGTCTGAACCGATCCAGGTGCAGGCCCAGGCCCAATATAACCCCAACGGTGTTGATATTCACATGGTCGGTACCCTGCTGTTTTCCAGAGGGCAACTGGCAGTCGTGGAGGCCAGTTTTATTTCCGCTTTGCAGCAGACCTTTACCGTTGTCGGCAGTGCAGGTGCCGTTGATCTTCCCCACGACGCGTTCATCCCCTGGGAAAAGGATGCGGTCTTTATGTTGCGGGGCAAAGATCAGGAAATCGGGGAAAAGCACGTTATCCCCGGCGCAGACGAGTATCAGCTGATGGTGGAACACTTCGCAGATGTCGTTTTGGGGAATGCAGAATCGGACGATCAACTTGCGGATAGTGTGGCAAATATGCACGTGCTGGATGCTTTGGCCGAAGCAGCCCGCACCGCTAAAACGGTTAAGCTATAAACCTTAGGCTGCTGTCAAGTGCTGCGAGAAAGGTCCTGTTTTTGGCAACAAACCGGTTAATTTTGGAGATGAAAATCTGACAGCTTTGAATCGATCACACGCTATACATATCGAAACATGGGATAGCCTCCTTGACCACTGGCATCAAACCGACTATCCGCTTCAATGGGATTGCCTGTTTGTGCTGCCCTCCTGGTTAAAGGTGTGGTGGCACCACTTCGGTAACGGTTCCGAGCCGTATGTTGTTTCGATTCGAAATAACGACCGGCCGATCGGTGTTGCGCCCTTGTGGATCCATGGAAAAACGGCCCGTTTGGTGGGGGAAGGCAGTGTGTGTGATTATCTCGATTTTGTGGTTGACCCGGACAAGGCCCATGCCTTTTATCACCTCCTGCTCGACCATCTGAAGCGCAAAGGTATTGAACGATTGGCGCTAAACCAACTGCGACCCGACTCATCGGTCTTGGCCTATCTCATACCGGTGGCCGAGAAAATGGGATGCGAAATTTCTTTTGAATCCAGCGATCAATCGTTTGCGCTGGATTTGCCGGGTAGTTGGGATAACTATCTGAATGTTTTGACCGGCAAGGAACGCCATGAAATCAGACGCAAATTCAGACGCTTACATGAGGCCGGCCATATCAACTACCGTACCGTCGATGATGTCACCGCCGTGCAAAATGAGATGGAAACATTTTTAACCCTTTTCAAGTCCAATCGACCGGATAAATCAGCCTTTATGACGGGTCAGATGGATTCCTATTTCCGGGACCTTGCGCTGACAATGGCCAGGGACCGGATAGTAAAGCTTTCCTTTCTCGAAATGGATGGGAAACCGATTGCTGCGGTAATGTGTTTCGATTACCAATCGACGATGTATCTTTACAACAACGGCTACGACAAACACTACCGTGCACTGAGCATCGGGATGCTATGCAAAGTACTTAGCATTAAAGAAAGTATTCAATCCGGAAAAAAAACATATGATTTGCTGAAAGGTTCGGAACCCTATAAGCATCGCCTGGGGGGTAAACCGATTCCTCTGTATCGATGCGATATCGTAATTTGAAACTGACCGACACCAGCGGTCACATATGAAAGGATCCATATTTGAAAACCGATCAATTAAGAATTGCAATGCTTAGCATCCACTCCAGTCCTATCGGAAAACTTGGAACCAAAGACACGGGCGGCATGAGTGTTTACATTCGGGAGCTTGCGCGCGAGCTCGGTCGACGCGGTTGCCGGGTCGATATTTTTACCTTGCTGAGATCCGACGATCAGCCTCCGGTAATTCACCTCAACGATAATGTGCGCCTCATTCACCTGCGCATCCGGCAGAATGGCAATATTTCCAAGCAGGCTATTTACAATTACGTATCGCCTATTTTGAATTCATTGGAAAATTTCCGTATCAAGGAAAACCTGGACTATGATCTTATTCACAGCCATTACTGGTTATCCGGACTGCTGGGTAACCGGTTACAAGACATCTGGGAGCGGCCCCACCTTGTTATGTTTCATACCCTTGGTGCGGTGAAAAACAGCACCGGTGTGGGAAAGCCGGAGCCCGAGCTGCGCATTACCGTTGAGAAGAGAATTATGAAGACCTGCCACCGGATTCTCGTGCCCACTGAAGGGGAAAGAAAAAAGTTGTTATCGTTTTACCCGGTCGCTTCCGAAAAGATTGGGATAATCCCCTGCGGTGTGAATTTGAAGCGTTTCAGCCCCATCAAAAAAATGACAGCACGAAAAGCATTGGGGTTTCAACCGGATGATAAGATCCTGCTGTACGTCGGGCGGTTTGACCCCCTGAAGGGCCTCAACCGATTGTTACAGGCAATGGTATATCTTAACAACCATCATTATCGGCTGCGATTAATGATAATCGGTGGAGATGGTATCGACGCTCGCGAGCATCGCCATCTGCGGCAAAATGCCGTAAAACTTGGGATTGACGATAAAGTTATTCTTACAGGCAGGATTGAACAGAATCAATTACCCCCCTACTACGGTTCGGCGGACGCCCTGGTAATTCCATCTTATTACGAAAGTTTTGGATTAGTCGGGCTTGAGGCTCTGGCGTGCGGTAGACCGGTGGTTTCGACCCCGGTGGGGGCCATGGAAAACATCATCTGTCAAGACCAAACGGGACAAGTGGTCAAGAATCCTTCGCCTAAAAGTCTCGCCAGGGGCATCGAATCCGTTATATCGGATTCGAGGGTTGCCCCGGCCGATAAGATTCGCGAATCAGTTTTAGGATACAGCTGGTCTGCGGTTGCATCCGCCATCGGCAAAGAATACAAAAATTTATTGACGCTGCCGACCGTATCAAAAGATACGTTTTTTTCGGCCGGGGCGGTCGTTAACTAAGGTTTATCCACGGATTATTTTTTAAGTTGGTAGCGGGAGAGTGATCGTGACCTACAAAGCTGATGTAATGGTGCTTTGCGCACATCCGGATGACGCTGAGTACGGTGTAGCCGGAACAGTTGCCCGTTGGTCAGCCCAAGGCCGAAAGGTGGTTTATGTTATTTGCACCAATGGGGACAAGGGAACCAGTGATCGTGGCCTGACATCGGGTCAATTATCGGAAATACGACAAACGGAGCAGCGGGCGGCAGCCAGCGTTCTCGGCGTGCAAGAGGTGGTTTTCCTGGGCTATGCCGATCAAAATTTGGAAGATACCCCTGACATTCGAAAAAAGATTGTTCAACTGATCAGAACGTATAAACCGGAAATTTTGGTGACTTCGGATCCCTATCGCCGCTATCTCTGGCATCGTGACCACCGGATAATCGGTCAGGTTGCCATGGATGCCGTTTATCCGTATGCCAGGGATCACCTCGCCTATCCGGATCTGCTCGAAAAAGGTCTGGAACCCCATAAAGTAGGGGAAATATTGTTCTGGGCCGCGGAAGATATTAACTATCGCTCTGACATCAGTAACACCTTTGATTATAAAATAAAGGCCTTGCGCTGCCATGAAAGTCAAATCAGAAAAAACAATTTTCAGCATACCGAGGTTTGGCTGAGAAAAAGGTGCCAGGAAATGGCAGCCGGCGAAGATTTCGATCTGGCCGAGGGATTTCACAGGGTCGTATTGCCTAAATGAACGCAGGGCTTTAGAATTCCAGCGATTCTAACATTATCCTCTCTCTACATCATTTTTCTATCCCTAAAACGCGGCCTATCTATCAAGCAAGTGGTTCTCTTCGGGTAGTAATGCGTTGAGCTCTCGTATCAGCCGGTCGACGGTTGTGAAAATAATACCATGCAGCCCCAGTTTTTGGGCAGCGCTAACATGGCCGCTGGTGTCGTCGATAAAAACAGCTTCATACGGCAAAACCCCCAATCGATTCAATAATGTTGTGTAGGCAGCCGGATCCGGTTTGATAAGCCCTTCATCACCGGAACAAAAGACCGCATCGAAAAGGTCCAGCATCCCCCAATCCAATAACCAGCGGCCCAAACCCGGTGGAGAGTTAGAAAGGACAGCCAGTCTGTACCGCCCTCGCAACTTCCGTATTATGTTGCGCACCCCCCTGTTGATCGATTCATCCGCGTGATAGCGGCGTCGAAAATCGTCAATCTTCCTGCGTGAATCCAATCCCAACCTGGGTCCGATGGCATACCAGAATTCTGTAGCAGTTATGCGTCCGAGCAATGCATGTTGCCACTCCTGACTGTCAAACATAATTTTATTTATCAGGCCCGGCGCCAATCCCAAATCCTTTTCGTAATTACGGAACAGGCGCAACGGTTTTGGGGCCGAAATCACTCTCCCGAAATCAAAGATGACGGCTGTTATCATTATAAAAATTGTCCCTCGCTTATAATATCAGAAAGGATTCTAAAAAATATCTTAAATAAAATAGATTACATTAAAAAAAAGACTTGACAATGAATGCCACAATGTGGCATACAGACTTATAACCTGGATGTCAATCCAGGCCGTAACATACCTCTTTTAACTGACGCGGGTAGATTTTTGTTTACCGGCGTAGTCCCCTACGAACCCGGACCTGCCTCTTAAATAAGCCGGTGGCAATAGCCCTGCCTCCGGGTTATTCGAACTCGCCGGGTTTAGTCGGAGGATGATCGACAACCCTTAACCTCTGTCCAGGAGGAATGTGCCATGGAAAAGATCGTCCTGAAAATGCCGCTTTAAAGCCTTCAGGGAAAAGGCTAGGTCCCCTGAAGGCAGTGAGACGGTAACATGTATTTATCATGTCATTAGACAATTTAAGTATTTGGGTCCACAAAAATGCCGGAACATGCGGGGGGAGCTGTTCCGGCTTTCTTATGCCGTTGGACCGGAACCCATCACCGGTTAAGTCAATGCCGAACGGCGGGCGGGCGATTGACGTATCAAAGCACGCAGGGTTTGCTCTCACATCGATTGACCTCGATGGTTATATGGGCCAGGTCCTTGAACCGGGTGAGAAGTTTTTTATAGTGGTTCGGCGATTTGGGAAAATGGGTCACAATTGAAATGATGGCCGCCAGTTGGTTGGTCCCGATACGCCAGATATGCAGATCCGATACCCGGTTATCCGAATCGGCTTCTATGGTTGAATATATGCTGGCTACCGTTTCCATACTTACGTCTCTATCGAGCAAAATTTTACCGGTATCCCGTAATAGGCCGTATGACCATCGCATGATCACTGCTGCGCCCACAACACCCATAATCGGATCCATCCAAATCCATCCCAATGCCTTACCGGCTGTCAAAGCAATAATGGCCAACACGGAGGTAAGCGCATCCGCAAGCACGTGGAGATAGGCCGCTTTTAAATTATAGTCACGATGGTGCTGATGGCCGCCGGTGTGATCATGGGCGTGGTGGCGATCCCTCAGAATATATGCACTTACTAAATTTACGATTAGACCGGCGATGGCGACGATAATGGCTTCATCGAACCTGATGGATCGGGGTGCGAGCAGCCTTTCAAACGACTCCGCGGCCATCAGCAGTGCGACAACCGCTAAAATCACCGCACTGGAAAATCCCCCCAGCACACCGACTTTTCCCGTGCCAAACGTATATTTCGGGTTATCAGCGTGACGACGGGCAAAATAATATGCAATGGCAGTTATACCAAGGGCGGCCGCATGGGTGCCCATGTGCCAGCCGTCGGCGAGCAGGGCCATCGATCCGAATAGCACCCCGGCGCTGATTTCTACGATCATCATTGCCAGGGTCAGCAGGATCACCTGTTTGGTTTTGCGCAGGCCTTTATCGTCGCCGATAGTGAAACGATGGCTGTGTTTCCAGCTTTCGAGGGTATATATATGCATGGTGGATATCCTTTGTGTACGTAAGCGATTTCGATACGGGGTCGCGTTTTGATAGCCCACACGATACTTACCGTATTTCCGGGCCGATGCCTATCCGGGATCATAGATGAAACACGAATGTCTCCGATATTCCGTCATTTCATTGTTCCCATCGTGAGCGCTACGAATTAAGTTCTTTTGTGCGATGCACTTTTTTGCAGGTTAGCTGTGAATTGCTTCCGCACCCAGAACCTCCAGGGTGCGTCTCTATCTTTTGATGCGGCGTAATTGATACCAATTCTGGGGCCGACGCCGATAAAATGTTTAGGGATGCGAATATGGTTTTCAAGCCATAATTTTTTGCCGCGCACTAAATCCCAGGCATTGAGCGAGAGATCAATTGCCATCGCCTGGCAGAGTTTTGCGGGACCGTTGGTGAGTTCTGGGCCCCGTTTTCCTCTGAGCGCTTCCATGTGACGCTGGCCCTGCAATGGCATGATGGCCCTGAATAGCACCGCACTGGGATTTTCCGGCGCCTGGGTGACGGCATTTAAAAGGTAATGCATACCGTAGGTAAAATACACGTAAGCGATGCCGGCCGGGCCGAACATGATTTGATTACGTGGGGTTTTGCCCCTGAAGGCGTGGCTGGCGCTGTCATCGGCGCCGAGATAGGCTTCGGTTTCTATTACCATGCCGCTCATCCGGCGGCCCTTATGGTGACGGACCAATCTTGAGCCCAATAATCGGCGGGCAACCAGCAGGGTATCCCGTTCAAAAAAACTTCTTTTTAGAATCTCCATCCGTAAAGACCCCAGCCCCTGAATCAACTGCCGTCGGTGTCACAGATTGCCCGGCTTCCGGATGTGATACCCGTGTGCAATGAGCAATTGGCTGACACCCCGGATGTGCGGTGCGCCAATACAGGCCACGACGCCACCTTGCTCCAGATAGGATTCCATTCTTTCGTAAAAAATTCGATCGCGCCGGTCGATGACGGTTGGTGTGCGATTGGGATATCCCCGGGCAATCAACCGCAGATTTTCTAATTCGCCATCCAGATAGCTTTTGACATAGTCTTTCATATACCTGTTCCAGCGGTTTACCAATTTCAGAAAATTGATGATTCGGTCGTACGACAATGTCTCCAAAACCTTTATTTGTTCGTCTATCGTTTCGAGGGTGATGATTTTCTTTCCCAACTCACCGGCAATGTTGTATGCTTCCAGATCGACCGAATATTTCCAGCCGTTTCTTTTCAGGAATGTGAACCATATCGTAAAAAATGCCAGCCAGGCCTTCATGCCCTTGATCAAATCATACACCGGGTTTTCCATTTTACCGGTGCGGAAGTTATACAGAAAATAGGGATCCCGCCGCCGGCATTCTGGAAAAAGGGAATGATAGATATCGGTGATGGTTTGAGAGCCCAGGTCTTGCACCAGGGGAACGTGGTTGTCGCCTGTCTTACCTGCAGCCTGGACTCTGTCCATGTTGTCCTGATCCAGCGGGCCTTCAAAAATGACGGTGCCGGCGTGGTCCAGGTATCGCTGCAGGGAGGTTTTAAAACTGTAAGGAAAGTAATGTGCCGTTCCGATAAGGTACGATTTTTTATTGTTCTTTTGTACTTCCCAGATCATTTTAAGATTTTTTTGTTTTGATTTTATAAAAAACATATAAACAGAATCCTGATTGTAATTATATGAGGGGTCGGGGTGTTTTTTTCACGGCAAGATGCCGGGTTGTTGCCTGCCAAGCCTGACAGCGGCAACTGCCTTACATTTTACTGCCGGCTATTTAAAACTTTCACTCGAACAAGAACCGACGCCCTGTTTTGCCTTTCTAGACGGCAATAGCCTTCTGCCCATTGAAGCACCAGGGCGATCATCTTGTCGTGCAAAAAACACCCCGACCCCTCAATTGTATATAATCTATCGCAGCGCAAATAGGGTTTCAAGAAACGATGGTTTTTTTAAGACAAGCTCACACAGTTCAAATTTTAGGGTGGGACCTGCGCCCCATTTTTTTTTGAACCGTATGATACCTTCATTTATCCCCAGGCCCAGGTGTATGTATCGTTTACCGTATTCTTGGCTCATCTTAATCATTTCATAACATAAAAGGTCGGAAGCACCCGCTGTGTAGTTCTTTTTGGAATGGCAGCCGACCACATAGGTGGAAAAACTCCTGGCAGCCAGGTCGACGATATAATAGGCGGCCAGCCGGTGGGCATCGTCCCAGGCATTTAAAACAACGGATTGGGCTGCAGGGTCCACATAACAAGGCATCCTGGATAAAAGCTCCCGAACCCGCGCCGGCGGTTTAATCCTTTTGATAAATTCCCGTGCCAGTTCAGCGTGGGCCTCACCGAATGCGGTGGCGCGTTCCACCGTTAATTTTGTGAGCGCATTATTGACAGCGCGTTTTAAGACGCCCTTAAGCATAAAATTTTTTATATCAAGCGTATAGAAATAGTCGCTTTGCCTCTCCCGGCAGGCAGGGCTGATTGACGGCGGCAACTCGGGTGCCATGAGAGACAGACGATTGGGATGGAATTGATTTTTAATTTTTTCAAAGATTTTCACAAATCCGCTTTGGGAAAATTCCCCCTCTAATGGATATCCGACAACAATCAACCAGTCGTCTCTGCGGCAACAAAAATAGTCGTTGACCAGAAACGGCTCGCCACCCGACACCCGGGTGATTAAATCCACGCTGTGTTCGGGAACATACGCGCGGTTTAGAATATATTTCTGGTCGTCAGCAGAGATCATCCAGTCGCCAAAAAATTGCCTCCGGCCAGAGCCGGGTTGGAGGTAATGTGTGATCGGGTCTTTCGTTTGATGTTGTTTGAAGGACCTTTCAGTTTCTATGATTGAATCCTTGAGCAAAATGGTTACTCTTAATGTATAATTCATCGATGCCGATAATCAACCTTTAAAGGAGGATGCTGACATGCAAGGTCATAGAATTTCGAAAGAAGAACAGGGTTGTATGAGTTATTGTATTTTTAAATTCTGGGGTGACCCGGATAACAAAGACAGTGCCGAAAAACGCGACAGAGAATATGAGGTTTGCCTGACGGACTGCCGTATCTGCGCTTAATGACGGCGGTTGCTGGTGGGGCAACGATTCTCCGGTGCGTACCGATATTTGATAACAAGAAAAAGGCGGCTATCAGGCCGCCTTTATTCGTCTTGGCTAATATACGCGTTTGCGCACCGCCCCGAGCGCTAATTAAATGAGAAGTTTTAACCCTGGTAGGTTTGATTTCTGAGTTTAATCCGCTTGGCGATATTTTCGATGGCCATCATCATAGATATGGACAGGGAAGAATCGCGTCCGTAATTCGCTGGTGCCAGATTGGATACGCGATCGTCCTCAATAAAACCCCAGGCACGGCCCCATTTGTCTCTGTTTTTTTTATCAAACACACCGATTGCGGTGCCACCGTGTTTTCTGATTAAAGAAAAACAGGGGACATCTGTGTATCCGTCCCCGACAAAAATCATCTGGTTAAACGGTATTTGCAGGTTTTCATCCTTTATTTTTTTATTGACCTCGAAGGGTTTTCCGCGGGACTGGGCTCCGGTTATTCCCTTGGCGATATGAAACAAATATCGGGTTTTATCGGTGAAACTGACAATATTTTTTGGAAAATTAATTTTACCGGAATCAGCATAGCAAAAATCGCAGGCCCAGATATCATCAAAGTATTTTGCGAGTTTGGTAGCACGCAAGATTTCCCCGATTCCACTGCTGATAAGATAAAATGCCACCTTGGCATCCGGGTTGACGGAAGCCACGTGTTGACGGAGTCGCGTGAATATCCGTGTGGCACCGTTATAGGGAGATATCTGACGTCCCCATTTGACCAGTTCTTGCCGGGTGATGGTTTTGCCGTTGGCGGAATTCGATTTTTGTATCATCTTATAAAGATAGGCTGGAATCGGGTCCCATCCGGCACTTAACAGCGGTTCCACCGCTTCATTCCAAAAATGGGGCACATCAATGCCGATACTTTCAAGAAAACTGGACGTACTGTCGGGTGCCAGTGTGCCATCGAAATCGAAAATAACCGCAATTGTATTCTGCATAATTTTTTTCCTTGGCCCGGATAATACCCGTTTTGACTGCAAAGTACCATCAGGCAACGCTGGTAGTAAAACAGATGTAAAGTAACGCTAAATAGCCCCAAGGGATTTGACCATACACACAGCGCTGGCCGGGCACAGGTTTTTAAATTCGGCCGTCTGCTGTAAAACGGTCGGCACCAAATTCCGATCTGTTTTTTGGTATCCCTGTTTTGAGAAAAATCCTTGCGCCGTCAGGGTCAGTAAATATAGCGCGCCAACCCTTTTGGAGCGTGCATAAGCTTCAGCCCGTTTTGTCAGCTGGGTGGCAAAGCCTTTATTTCTTTTGGATGGGGCTATGGCCAGCGAGCGCAGCAACGCAAACTTTCCAAAAATTTCGAGCCCCACAACGCCGGCGATCCTCTCAGCGTCCCGCAGGATCAAGAAGTGGTCCAGATGGTCAGGAGTGATATCCTCACCGGGTAATCCGCAATCCAGCATCTTCTCCATAAGGGCATCACGCTGTGTTACCAATTTTTCTTGCCACAAAATTCAAAAAAATCACAATTAAGGGCCTAATATAAATCCGGCCAAATAATTATAAGGGCCCACATCTGTAACATATTCTTTGCGAAAGCCATAAGGCCCAACGATGCTTTTTACTTCTTCGGCCGTCAGGCGGATCTCAATGGGCGGTCCCGGCGGTCCTTGGACCTTTATAAATTCGATAATTGCCAGCAAGCCCCCGGGTTTTAGAACCCGCGCTATTTCTTTAAGCGCTCCATGTTGCGTTTGAACCTCCACAAGGTCATGCAGCACCGTTGCCATCAGGCATATATCAATGGATTCATTGTTTATTGGGATTCGTTTGCTGATATCTCCAACGGTGGCCCAAATTTTGGGACTCTTTTTTTTTGAAATCTCCTTTTGCAGAGATGAGATTCCTTCTGGCCACAAGTCTATGGCAAATATAATGCTATTTTCTCCAAGTACTTCAGCAAGCGCCAGGGAATAATTACCGATTCCACAGGCAGCATCGAGAAATACCAGATCGCGATCAAGCGGAAGCGTATCAAATAATAATGCCGGCTCGATCAGATCAAAACTACTTTTCCCGGCTGCAACAGGTTTGTCATTCATATGCGCCCTCTTTCATTTTCGGTATTATTTAGATGAGGGGTCGGAAAGTTTTTTCTGCCAACCTGTGATAATAGCGGAATGAATTATCAGCAGCGAAATCGTGCACTGTCTGAAGGCATTAGGGAGCGTTGCCAAAGAACAGGCGGTAACCCATATGCATGAGTTTGCACGATGCAGTCGCTGATGATTCATGCAGCCACCTCGTCAAAAAAACTCCCCGACCCCTGATTTAGATGGCAACCGGCTAATCCGTCAACCCCTGATCGATCTTTTCTGATTGGCAGTTTTGATCAAGTACGCCGAGAATGGCCTCCCGGATGATATCGGGTTTTTTCCAGAGGATGAAATGACCGGCATCCGTTACCCGTATGATATTTGGCTTTTTATTTTTCAACATCCGTTCTGCGAAATCGGCATTGGCCGGCAGCACCAGCCCGTCTTTGCCGCCCTGGACGACTGTAACCGGCCTATTCTCTTTTTCAGGAGATGAACATGGGTGGGGCCCAAAATGTACCCGTTAAAACGGCTCCGATTATATGCCGAGGTTCTTTCAATCACCGAATTCATTTTAGCCCTGCTTCAAATAAATCATATATCCTAATAGCGACGGATCATCGGTTGTCAAGGAAAGCTTTAGATAGTCTCAGGTGCCAGGCGATCGGATGGTGTGTTTGATACTAACACGTGTCATCTGCAAATCAAGATCTGATCTATATCTTTTCGGTTTTTGGGGCCCTGCATTTGAATTCACAACATTCTATCGGATTATAATGTCCGGTTGGGCAAGCGTGGTCTGGATTTCGGATGGATGGTGACAAATATAATCAGGCGCTGAATCCTCAATCTCTTTTTGGCTCCCGAATCCATAGGTGACCGCTATGGTAGATGTGCCGTTTGATTTACCGGCCATAATGTCTTCCCGGCGATCTCCCACCATTGCGATTTCATTGGGCATAAGATCTAAATTGTGAATACTGTGGGCGACCAGCTCGGATTTATCGTCGAAACGTCCGTCAAGTGCCGGGCCAAAAACGTCGCCAATCCATTGATCCAATCCTAATTGCTGAACTATTTTATCGGCATAGGTCTTCGGCTTGGCGGTCACGACCCGGAGATTATAGGATTTTTGATACAGGTCAGACAGCAGCTCGGCGATCCCAGGGTAAATGTCGTATTCCGCGATGCCTTTCCGGGAAAACCTTTCGCGAAATAGGCTGACGGCTTTTTCGATGATCGTTTTGTCTGCGGTCGAAAGGATTTTTTCAAAAGAAAGACGCAGCGGCGGACCGATGAATTCAATAATCCGGCTATCCGCGATGCGGGGCCGGCCCAGGCGCTCGAGCGCAAATTGAAAGCTGCGAAGAATACTTTCTCTGGGATCAGCGAGGGTGCCGTCCAGATCGAAAAATATGTTTGAAATCATAGGGTCGAGTGCATTTCAGCTGTGGTTACAAAAGATATAACAGGAGAACTGAATAATCATACATGTTTTTTTCGGTATTTATTATCCTGTGTAAAGCCGGATCTTAAAAATAAAACCTTATTCTGAATAGACGGTTTCGAGTAAATCGGAATTAAACATATTAGCGGGTGAGATGGCAGGTTGGTCCATCGGAACGTTGGTACCGTAGCGTTCTTTTAGCTTGGCTTTCACAAGGGGGTGTGTAAGGTCAAAATCCTTGATTTTTTGGAGTTTGCCAATCTCCAGGTTTACAGCTTCCTTGTAAATCTTCCAGATCAATTCCGAACAATAAATTTTTTCATCTGACCATCCAAAATATAAGTCGTAGTCTTTACCCCGATATTTTTCCCCGACCCGTTTCATTTTAGACAATACATCCGGTTTCAAAATATGTTCCGAATTTTTTAACCGTTTTACAACGTAGTGTCCCTTTTCCCCGCGTTTAATCCATTTGTCCAGAGCGGTTAGTTTTACCGGTTGAATGGCCTCATAAACATAGGGTTTATCATTTTGAAAATAGATTATGCCCATGTGACTGAACTTGGAGCCGGTTGCGTACTGAATGGCCTTGCTTTGAGACGATTGTGATGTCTGAAAAATAATATCCCCGTTTTTTAAAGGGCTTACCACCTCCGTTTGGCAACCCATTAACAACAATATGTGAAGAAAAATAATCAGAAATCCGGGCATAACATTGATATATTATTGGGAGTTAATTACCGGTCGGATGCTCAACCTCCTGTGACACAGCCATCGCTCAATATGGGTCACGGGCTAGAGACTTGATAAAAGCGTCTTTATAAATGATGCCTTCCAGGCCAGTCTTAAAATGACGGAAATCAGAAATAATGACAAACCAACGACAATCACCAGACTAAAATGTTTTTTTTCAGACCAGCCCTTTGCGGAAGGCAGGGATACGCGCAATACCTCCATGATGATTGCAGCCGCAGCAGAGGAGGCCAAAAACTGAATACTGCCGAAAACTAACGGTGTCAGCGACAGCAACAGTTAGATGTAACTTTTAGGGCTTCCCAAATAGAGCACAAAAGCAACGATGAGATCGCAAACAACCATGTCGCCTGACAAAATTATTATCAGCTTTATGCTA
>CAMYNZ010000059.1 GCA_947259865.1 uncultured Desulfobacterales bacterium
TAGCAAAATCAACCCATTGGACATATTATTATGAAACCCCTAAAGACCGGTGTTACCCTGTTGATTTTATGTCTCGGGTGCATAAATTTAGACGCTGGAAAAATATATACCTGGACAGACCCAAAGGGTGTTACCCATATTTCAGAAAGCCCACCGCCCCCAACCGGCAAACTGGAGGCGGTTATCGAGTACACTCCCCAAACCGAAGAAGAAATCCGAACTATTCGTCAACAAAAAGAATTCAGGCGCAATCAAAGTGTAAATCAATCGACCTTACAAAACGCCCTCAAAGCTCAAAAAATAGCGGACCAAGCCACTATCGCCGCTGAAGATGCCAAAAAAGTAGCGGGTGAGGCCAAGCGGCGAGCGCTGGAATTCAAAAATAAAGTGGGCAAAGATACTGACAGAATTAAGCGAAACAGATCCAAAATACGTAAACTGGAAACAGAGGCTCAAAGAGCCAATGAGGCCGCCCGACAAGCGTCGGAACTGGCTCGAAAGGCAGTTGAACAGGCCAAAAGAGCCGAAAAACGTGCCGCCGAAATTATAAAACAAAAAAATCAATCTGAGACACAATTGACTGATACCAAGAAGTGAGTGAGCATTCCGATCGGTGGACAGGGTACCTGACGGAAACTGCAACGTAACCCACAATCGTTTGAAACAATCAAGACAATCAAAACATACGTGTCCGGCCGATTAGCGCTTAAGCGGTGACGCCATCGCCCACTCTGCCGGCAAAAGCTGCCGATATAACAACGGTGAGGTCGGCTGGCTGGGATTGCTGAATCGGCGCCCTAAAATTTCAATCCAATGAAACCGGTGCTTGGTGCCCGTTACCAACCACGCGTTTTGAGTTACCGGTTGAAAAATAAAACGCGCAAAGCGTGATCCGCAACAATTGATTTCATCATTGCTCCCATCAAGCTCTCCTGGCCTGGTCCGGCACATCTGTGAGGGGTGTCGCGGCTTAATTGCGAAAAGCACGCTGGAGGAAAAAAATGCCCTTGTATGATCTGACGGAATTTTTGAGACTGTCTTCTGTCCTGAATTACAATTTAAGTGCCGCCTCCTTGAACAGATATAACGTGTTAATGTTTATAATGGGAGACAAGAAATTGGATCGGGATGAAAAAAAGGACCGGGATCAAAAAGGTATTATTATGGAAGCCCTCAGTTATCTGTTTAGGGCCTACAGTCATAAACGACGACGATTGGGACCCAAGGCGGTTTTACACCCGCTGCGTGCGACAGCCCTGTTCGCACGGGAGCTTGATAAACTCGATTATGTTGATATCTTGACCACTCTTTTTCACGATCTCATAGAAGATATTGAGCCGACCGGTTTTGATAACCAAAAATGGCGGGAGATGGAAGGTCAATTGTACTACCTGTTCGAACGTATGCAATCAAAGGATGCAGACCAACTGGTCGAACGTTTAAATAGTTTAACGCGACGTAAAGTAGAATCGTATTATGAGTATATTGGGCGACTGCTCAAACATGGACAAGAAGTGCCCCAAATCGTGCAGATCAAATTGGCGGATAGACTGGACAATACCTTGGATATGCGAATAGATCTTCAGGACCCCCTGGACGATATCGATTTTTTCGAAAAAATTTTCCAGATTATGTTTGTCAGCACCTATCAGGGCTATACACCCAAGACAGAACACCCCCCTTCGGCAGCGTTAAATGGCGCCAGGCGCCTGTATCAGCTTTTCAAAAATGCAGTCCTGCTGTCTTTAATCCGGCGCCTGAAAGTCATGCCCACCGACCGAGCCCTGCAGGATCTATTCAGGGCCCTGTCGGATGCGAGTTTAAAGGAAGCGCAAAGAACACTGATTCATCTTCTGGGATATCATTACAAAGACCTTGCCGAACAGCGCTACCTCCTGATGGAGGCCATGAAATATTGCTACAGCGGCAGAAGTGATCTGGTTACGAAACCGGATGGAAAACGGATGCTTGACGGTTTGTTTTCAACCTATTTTGGATATAAATCAAAAAAGGTTCGCAATAAAAAGCTTGATATTTTATATCAGAATAAAGCGCTCATGCTGGAGGCATCCGTCGCCTTTATTGTAATTTTTCTGAGCTTTTTAAACGATCCCGCATATTATGTGAAGGGGATCAGCGCCAAAGGAATTTATCCAAAATAGCACGGGCTGTTGTCCATATACTTTTGAACATTTCTTGTTTGCATTGCCATCCTTTTCTTGTCCGGATAACATCTTTATTGACACCCCATTTCTATTGATATATTCAATGTATCAAATAGATAAATCTTATCCTTATTAGCGATCGGTTTTATATTATTATCGTTATTACCAACGGGAATGGATATTCCCTTTCAAATTTTGGAGCCCGGCGGATGAAATTAAGGAACCTTTTTCAAAAACCGACATTACTGAGCTTATCAAAAACTTGCGGTTGAGCCGCCAAAGTCAGCCCGGTCGGGCTGGAAAAACTATTGGCCGCATTTCCGAAAAATCATGACCCCAATCTGCTGGTGGGCTATGAAACCCATGATGATGCCGGTGTCTACCGGCTGAATGATGAATTGGCAATTATTACCACTGCAGATTTTATTACCCCACCGGTCAACGATCCTTTTGTGTTTGGTCAAATTGCCGCTGCCAATGCCATAAGCGATGTTTACGCTATGGGCGGCCGACCCATAACCTGTCTCAACTTAGCGAGTTTCCCATCAAAAATACTGAGCGCGGAGATATTAAATCAAATTTTCGCCGGGGGATTGTCTAAAATCACGGAAGCCGGCGCCGTATTAGCCGGCGGCCACACGATCGATGACAATGAGCCAAAGTTCGGTCTGGCGGTAACCGGAATCGTGCACCCGCAAAAATTCTGGACCAATAAAGGCGCAAAGGCCGGCGATGATCTGATATTGACCAAACCTATTGGAAGCGGGGTCCTCTTCAATGCAAACCTAAAAAAATGGGTTAGCACGGATGCCTTGGATGAGTGCCTGGCCGTTATCACCACCCTGAACAAAACAGCTGCCGACGTTATGCGCAGGTATGACATACACGCGGTTACAGATATTACCGGTTTTGGTTTGGCTGGTCATAGTTTCGAAATAGCCAGAAGCTCGGGCGTCAGGCTGGAAATCAGGATGGACGATATTCCCTTTATGCGGGAAGCAATTGAAATGTATGAGAGGGGCATGAATACCGGGAGTAACGGTCACAATCGCCAGCTGGTTGAAAACAATCTGGTGTTCAATAAGGTTTTGCCGACTTGGCATCAAGAGATAATTTATGACCCCCAGACAAGCGGCGGCCTGATGGCCGTGCTACCCCACGATCAAAGCCAGAATTTACTCAACTCCTTACATCAAAAAGGTGTGGATGGCGCCCGGATCATCGGTTCGGTGAAACCATTGCAGGATTCCACATACCTTGTTTTCAATTGATGCCACGAACATTTTACAGCCCGGGCTTTCAAACCGGGTGCCTCAGGGTTGCCTATTAGCGGGGAGTGCATTTGGAATCCCGCTTGCACTTCGTGCCGGGTAAAACCGCTATCATATCCCCTGGTAGACAGGGATACCTTTGACAAACTGTTCCACACTGATCGCAGCCAGATGTTCAACCATTTCATTGTTTTGGGTCACAAGATCGGTAACACAATCCGGAGATAGGATACAGTCTCTGCTCTGGTAGGCGGCCGTAAATTCCGGATCAATTTCAAGTGCCCGGTCGAAATCTCGATAGGCATTGGCAATATCATTCATTTTTTGGCGGGCTAAACCCCGCTGGTGATAGGCCCGGGCATACAGTGGGTTGCAGGCGATCGCCCGGTTGAAGTCAGAAATTGATTCCTCGATTTTTTCGAGCATTAAATAGGCCGATCCTCTGCAGAGGTGCGCCAATTCATTATCCGGATTAAAGTTGATCACCTGACTGAAGCATTCGATGCTATCCGCATAATTTTTTTTCCGATAGGCAAGTATTCCCTCGTAAAGCAACATTTTGGCAGTGTAGTTTTTAATCATTGATATGAATTCCTTGAAGGGCTGCTTCAATATTCCAAGCCCTGATATATGTCCCGTTAGAACCGGGTTAACATCATCCAATTAACATTAAAAATTAGTCACCATCAATACTATTGTCAATGATTACTGCAGGATATTAATATGATAGCTGGATTAACAGCAGGGTATTGATTATACTTGCCAATCAAGCCTTAAATTTAGTAAAATAGGAGGTCGCGCGGATTGCGAGGCCGACTAGGCGAACTGCGGTGCGCGTATACTAAAACGGCCGGATCCTCAACTTTCACCCGTTAAAGTGGGCAAACTGGAATTATGGAACATCAAGATCTCCTCAACTATTTGGAGAATTCAGGCAAAGATCCGTCACGCCTAATCTTTGAAGACGAGCTCACCGGTCTTTATAATCGCAGATATCTATATCATTTTTTCCAATCAAAAGTGTCATGGCAATCACTGAATACCCATCCGCTCTCTTTACTCATGATGGACCTGGATTTTTTTAAACAGGTCAACGACGACTACGGGCATCAAGCAGGCGACAAGGCGTTGGTATGGCTTGCGGGTTTGCTTAAAGGCGTTGCCGGCAAAGAAGGGATGCCCATTCGTTATGCCGGTGACGAGTTTATGATTCTGTTAAAGGATTGTGATAAATCCGCCTCGTTGCAACTAGGAGACCAACTGCTTGAACACATCCGCCAAAACCCCTTTCACCTGCATAAAAAAAACGGTGCCCTAAATCTCACTATTAGCTTGGGTGTTGCATCCGCTCCCCAAGATGCCCAAAGCGCCGGGGAGTTGATTCAAAAGGCGGACACCGCACTTTATTCGGCCAAGAAAAACGGACGAAATCGGCTTGTTAATGCCAGCAATGTCAACCCGCAGGAAGTGTTTGCAAAAACTGCCATTAACCAGCTTAAAGAAGTAAAAATTGTCGGACGCGGGCGGCAACTATCCCTGGTCTCGGATGCACTCAAGAAGTTCAGTCTGCGGCAGAACCAGTTTCTGATGGCTGAAGGTGCTGCCGGAATGGGCAAAACCGAGTTTCTTGAAGCTATTCGCCGTAATCTTGCCCGCAGCAAAACCTGGCAGATCAAGGTCAATGGAAATCCCCAGGAAAAGCTTCGCCCCTTTTATCTGGCATCCAAAATAGTAGAGGGCCTTTTAAAGCTGCGCAGTGATTTGGGTAAAACCGTATTCGAGAGCCTCAGTCCAAAGGCACTGACCTACCTGGCCCCTATAATGCCCCAGTTGGAAATTGTGGGTGCACCTGATGTTGATCAGAATGAGAAAGAATATCGGGAAGGTATTTTCAGAACTGTCTTTCAATTTTTTCATAAAATCATCGAATCGCGGCCCCTCATTCTGTTCATCGACGACATCCAGTTCATCGATCAGGCGACGCTGCTTTTGTTTCGCCACTTGATTCTGCATGGCGACTTTCCGATATTTATTTGCTGCACGTCACTTGTTTCCCCCGAGGCCAGGTCAACTAAAGAGACGACACCGTTGGATCGTTTCTACGCAAAATATCATGAGGACCTGAATATACAAAAGCTGAGCCTCACAAAACTGACGGCCGCTGATATTGCCAAGCACATTCAGGGACTTTTCCCAAATATACAGCTGCCGACAAATTTCGTTACGGATTTGGCCGATGTCAGCCAGGGAAACCCGCTCTTTTTTGGTGAAATTTTGCGTAAGCTGGTCCTTGATGAAAAAATAACCCTCATCGGGCAACAATGGACCATCAAACAGCTGGAAGATGGCTATTTGCCCAGATCCCTGGAAGAGATCGTATCCGGAAAAATAGCCACCCTCGACGAGGAAAGCAAGCAGATGCTTGACCAGGTCTCTGCTCTTGGTGAGGATGTTCCTTTGAGCATGCTTATCGGCAGCTCGGAAGAGATGGAAGCCAAGGTTTTGGAATTCATCGATAAGGCAGCGACCCAGGGCCTTTTGAGTTCTGAATTTCGAGTAAACGACGAAGTCGTCCGGTTTTTAGGTAAACGCATCCTGGAAATAACCTATGGTGCCATTGAACCCGATCAAAAAGAAAAAATTCATGAGCGTATCGGAAATTATCAAGAAAGGCTGTACAAAAAGCGACTCTTACCATCGGCGGCCACACTGGCTTACCATTTCAAGCGTTCAACCGATCAGGAAAAGGCCGGCAACTATGAGAAGATTCTGACGGCGACCAACCGTAAAAATTTTAATTCCGAAGAGGCCAACTATTATACCCATGAAGAGTTAAGCGAGGGAATGAGCACGGACACGCCCATAATACCCGAAGACGTTCCCCTTGTACCCAAGGTGATACGCGATTTTATGGTTGCGGTGCGCAACATTAAGCTATATCCCCCGGGCAGCAAGTCGATTATCAGTGTCACCCACCAATCTAAAAAATCATTTGACCAGTTACTGCAAAATAATGAAATCTTTAATCTGGCCCAGATAAAACAGGCGCTGATAGTCAATGGTAAGGAAATAACCATACCTGAATTTAAAAAGGTAGCCGGAAGTTTTTTGCAGTTCCTGGATCGCTATGAACTAAAGGGTATTACCTTCCACAAGGGACTCACCGACGACGAACTGGAAGTTCTTCTGGAAACCCTTGGTCGCACACAGCTAAAAATATTTGATCAACACTATTGGAAAAGATTTTCTACTGAAAATCAGCTCAACCATATTGAATTAAAACAGATGCACTACGCAATGAAAGGCAGGCCATCGGGTGCCGCCACAGGACCGGAAGACACGGAAAGTCCGGAATTAGCCTCAGCCCAGGAAGTATCTGATCCGCAACAAACCGGAATGATCGCCAAAGAGCGCAAGTTGCTGCCCGCTCTGCTTAAGGGCCTTCTTGGCGCAGCCCGGATTATTAAATTATATCCCCTGAAAAGTAAGGCCGTATCCAGTGCCATTGATCATCTCATGAAAACCCTGGGCGGCATTTTGAAAAACCAAAGCGCTATCACCCTGTCACAGGCCAGCAATACACTGCTGGTAAACGGCAACCGCGTAGATGTCACCGATTTTAAAACATTTGCCCATAGCTTTGTTAAATTTCTTAATATCATCGGACTCAGCAGCCTCACCTTTACGGAAAATGTTGATAAGCAGGAAATAGAGACATTGGTAGAGACTCTCGGCAGTGTTTACCCGGATGGCGCCGACAGCGATTATTGGAAACAATTTTCCGCTGACCAGGCGTTGGAAGGTATCTTTTTTGACAAACAAATCTATGAGATTCGGGCCACCCAGAACCAGTTGGAAGCAATGGAGTCAAGCGGCATCGCGGAAGATACGCCGGCGGCGGATGATACCAGTGCAGTTGACGAAATGCCGGCGGAAGAACCGATTCCGGAGGAAAACTTTGAAGACTTTCTTTCAGAATTTCAGGGCCGGATCGGTCAGCTGTTCGATAACAACGCCGGCGAAAAGGCCAAACAAACCATAAACCTGCTCTTCTTGGGATATCAAGACCGCGCTCTTCCGACCCGGGAAAAGGTGCTCGCGGTTTGCCGAAATGTTATGGAAAGTCTGCCGTCAGCCTTCCAGCATGATTTTACAAAATTTTTAGCTGATCCTTTACTGATTGCTTTTTTTAAAGAGCAGGAATCAAAATTAGTTGTTGAAATGGCGGCCTTCCTCAACCGGTTATTTGTCAATCTGGTGGAGTTCGTTGAATATCCTCTGGCTGCACGCATACTGTCCCAGTTAAAACAGCGTTACCAAGAATTAAAATCAGCGGGGGATTCCCATGCTCAAAAGCTGACAAAAAGCCTGGGAATAAGATTGAACCCCGTTACCCAGAATCTATTGGCTTCAGATTTGAAATCCGGTGACTCAAATCGACAGCGTAATGCCTCGCAACTCCTTCAGAGCCTTGGACAGGTGGCAACACCGCTTCTCATGGATATCATTAAACAGGAAGACGATTACCGCGCCCGCCAAACGGCCGCCGCATTGCTTGCGAAGCAGGGGCCCAAAGCGGCTGAACGGCTAAAGCGATTGCTGGTTCTGGAAATCACTGCTGAAGAACGAACACGAGTCCTTGAAATCATAGATGCAGTCACCAGTGACCTGACAACTGAGCTTCTCCATGCACTGGAGGACGAAAACCCCCAGGTCCGCATGGCCGCTTTTCGCCTGACCGAACGCATGAATGACAAACGGATGGCCGGTGCGCTGATTGAAAATGCCAAAACCCTGAAAGGTAAACTCGCTATCGCCGCCGTGAACACCCTGGGAAAACTCAGGCCCCCCGATGCCGTAGCAGAGCTGAGCGCAGTCTTGAATTCAACCAAAGAGGAAGAACTTCGCACAGCCTGTTGTCGTGCGCTGGGTCAGATAGCACAGCCCGATTGTATTGAACCTTTAACGATGATTTTAAATCAAAAAAGCTTTATTTCACGGAAGCCCCGCTACAGTGATCAAGTTCGCGCCACTGCAGCCTTTGCACTGGGCCACATAGAACATCCGCAAGCCCTGCAAGCCTTGGCTAAATTTGTAAATGATCCAGATCAACGGATTCGTAAAATCGCCCAAGCCGCAGTCAAAACTGCCGGCAGCGCTCCCCGCCGCAAAAAAGTAGATGAGTCGATCCTGCAATAAAGAACCTTGAACCCATCAGCAAGACGATGATATTCAGGGGGATGCCATGCTTAAGATAATCACTTTTAAAAAAAGCGTGCTTAAACAGATACTATATTCATGGATCTCTCAATTCGTTTGAAAATAATGGATCAGGTATATGCCGTTTATGATGAATATGTATGCAACCTGGATGTGGCCTGCAGAAAAAATTGCGCCCATTGCTGCACTAACAATGTAATTCTGACCACGCTTGAAGGCTACAAAATTGTCGATCATTTTGAATCCCGCGGCATACCGGATTGGTTACGGGCAATCAAACCGGCTTCAAACAAAAACCGGTTTCAGCCCAAAACAACGACCAATCAAATTGCGGAATGCTGCATGCATGACCGGCAACTGCCCGAGGAAGAAATACAATTAACCGGCGGACCGTGTCCGTTTTTAAAAAATGACCTGTGCCCGTTTTACGAGGTCCGGCCCTTTGGATGTCGATGCATGCTGTCCAGGCGCAACTGTCATAAAACAGGCGTTGCCGAAATGGATGGGTTCGTGGCTAGCGTAAACACCGTATTTTTACAGGTTATCGAGCATCTCGATTGGCAGGGGTGTTCAGGTAATCTGGCTGATATTCTTCAGTGCCTGGCCAGTGAGCAAAATCGAGGCGCCTATCGTTCAGATTCGCTGTCGTGTTCAGACTGGGCGCTCGCACCCAACCAGAAGATGACGGTTTTGATGATTCCACCTGAGCACAGAAAACAAATCGAACCGATTGTGCAGGCCCTGGGCAGCATCACGTTTTGATGCGCCAAAGTATGCTGACGGACTGGTCCGCCGAAGATCTCTGGCGGGTAAATCCGCCAAAGAGCTCTGGCAGATAAAAATCAAAAGCTGCCTGAGTCCCGAGCGTGAGCGAGGTCGAGTTCTTTTGATTTCTTGCCATACATACAAACCCCTTGCTGGACACCCGGTTGCAAGTGCAACCCTAATTAATCGCGGCAAGATGCCGCTCCCACTTTTCATATTGGATCGAGTTTGGTAAACACCATGGTGTTAAAAATTGGTGGGAGTGGCTTCCAGCCACGAGGTGTAAGTTCATCCGCCAGAGTGCGTTGGCGGACTCCGCTTTCAAACCGCTGCATGTCTGTATAACTTATATCGGGTGCAAGAGACTAGGAAAGCTTGAAAAACGACTCATCAAATTCGGGCTTGCCTTCGTAACGCGCCATAAAAAACCCGGGAAGCTGCTGGATGCTATCAAAGATACGGGAGTCGGCTTGTATGCCTGCCTGGTGCAGTGCCTTTAGCATATCTGCCGGCTTGGGTGGACAGCCTTTGACGGCTATCATCTGTCGAATATCCGGATTGTCCTTATGGGTCTGGTACATGCATTTTCCAAGCAAAATCGTCTTCTTCTTACCGGGGCTCGGTTCCATGGCTTTACCGGTAAGCACTTCGACATCATCCCAGGGGTCGCCTTTCCAGGCATGGCGAATGGCAGACAGCATCAATCCGTTAACCCCCGAACAATAGGTACACATGGACAGATCATATTTGCGGTAATAAAGGCCTTTTATACCGTCTTTTGCCAGGGGAAAGGGCATAATACCATTTTGGCTGTCACTGTACTGAAAATCATGCTCGTGATAAACGGCCATGTCCTCGATGCGCTCGCCGATGGTTTGGACATCCGAAAAATCAAGCGGTCGATTGTGATTCCCGGCGGCATGAACCAGATGGGGAACCTGCTCGGGTTCATAACCCAGGAGCCTGGCGCCAACCATGTCGGCGGAGAGCAGGTCGGCGGATGCCACCAGCAGGTTGCTGCGATGCATGCGCCCGTCAAAACCCGGTCCGCGTTCGTTGGTGTAAATACCATCCAGCAGGGTAAACATGGGGGGCATCCTGTCGGCAAGCCTGGCAACCCAAAAATTCAAATCTTTTACCGGATCCGCATTATGGCATCTTTTTCGGGATTGAATATCAATGGTGCCCTTTAAATTTTTGATTCCCAGGCTGACAACCGTTTGATTATGAGACTTCATCACCGGAAGATTCACCACAAAATCACTGGACAGGATATCCGTGTTAAATTTGACTGCAACACCGTCGCCCAGATCCAGTCTGTCAAAGGGGCGTTCAAAAACGTTCAGGTATTTAATCCCGTAGCGTTTCTTTAGAACACCATAACCCAGGGCTTCAAACGCGTGGGCCGGGGTTTCTTTGTCCCTGGGGTCCATGGTGACGGTGCCTTCACCGATGGTGATATCATCTATTCCGCGCTCTTTGAGCAGAATTATCATATCTTCCATCACCCGTGAGGTGGTAATCACGCCCCACTTGGGAAAATTTACCACCCGGCTCCAAAAAACGATGTTGGGTTTAACGAACACCTTGGCCTTGACCGGCAGGTGATCCAGGCCTGCGCAGCGTTCAACGGCCTCGCGCACGGACGCCAGCGGCTTCTTATATTTAACGATGGCCACCAAATGCTGATTCATTTTGATTCTCCCGGTTGTTAAGCCCTAATTGAACGAAAGTCGAGGATGCGCCAGGTCCGCGTCGTCAAGGGCGAAGCCGTAGTTAGCCTACTGCGAGCCCTTGACGCCGCAGGAGTTAAGCCGGAGGCTATGGCGTATCATCGGCTTTCCCAACGGGTAAACAAAATTAAGATTAGATCGATATTTACCAATTCACCTATCTGCGGATTATCAGAAGTGGATTTAGATCTTCGTTTGCGGTTGAAAGGCTTACTTTTAAATAGCTTCTTCATTTTGTTTACGTTCAATTGAGGTTAAAGGTTTAGCAGCTTAGCTGCGTTAGCGCCTTGAATCGATTTTATTTCGTTTTGGGTTAATCCGGCATTTGAAAACTCTTCGAAATACCGTGACGGCTTGAGAAGCGGATAGTCGCTGCCGAAAAGAATTTTTTCGATCCCGGCGGTTTGGATGCCAAGCCGGTATATAGCCGGATCATAGACAAAGGGGGAAGCAGCCGTATCGAAGTAAACATTTTTAAGGCAATCTTTGACCTCTTTTTTCATGACGGTGTAAAAAAATAGACCGCCGCCCCAGTGGGCCAGAACAATTTTATTTTCCGGAAACCGCTTGATCAGGCCATATATCTGGGCCAGCGTATTGGGCGTTTTACCGGGATAGTGATGCCCTACCGGTTCATTGGTGTGAATCAAGACAGGAAGTTCCTTTTGCAGGCATATGCTCAAAACCGGCGCCATTTGCTCAAGGGCGGCAGCATCGATTCCGGAATTATAAAAAGCGATTTCGCCGATACCGGATAACCCGTGATCAAGACAGCGTTCCGTTTCCCGGCTGGCCTGGGCGCTGAAAAGATCAAAACTTGCAAAGCCTATCAGCCGTCCCGGATACTTATCAACCATTGATATGACATAGTCGTTGTGTTTTTTAAATAGCTCCGGGTTTCGCCACGGAAACCCGAATACAACGGCTTTATCCACCCCCTGGTCATCCATTGAATCTATCAGCGCTTTGGCACCCACCAGTTTAGACTTTGGTGAACGGTATAAGGCCGCAAATTCCGGTTCGGAATCAAAATAGGCTCTCCGGTCATCTCGGATTTCCCGGAAAAAAATATGGGTATGAAAATCGATGATCATTGTAATATTTTATCGGAGCTGTACTTGAAAAATCACGGTGGATACGGTTTGTATTGACGGGGCCGTAACTTTTTCAATATATTTTATATCAACCGCTAGCATCGAATAACCTGGTTTGTATTTTGATATACGGTTAAAAGTCAATACCCAACCGTTTGGGCCGGACCCTGATTGTTGAGATATTTAGGAATCAGCCTGTTAAGATTCAAAACCTGATAGGAAAAGAGACCCATCGAATTATGATTTTGATTGCCGGTGTTTCACCTAAAATCAAGCGGCTTGACGACAACCCGCGACGATGTCCGGTCTGCGGCCTGTCACAGGCTTATTACAAACGGGTTGACCATTATCTCAATTTGTTTTTTATTCCTATTTTACGCGTCAAGAAAGGTGAACCGTTTATCATGTGCGACCGTTGTGAGAAAACCGTTCATCAGTTTTCAGAAAACCATGACACTGGCCCGCAGGCGCCGGAACGTCATTGCAGGCACTGCGGCAGGCCATCCCAAAAAGATTTTAAGTACTGCCCGTTCTGCGGCAAAACACTTTGAGTTCGATTGGGTTTGATTCTAAAACCCGGGATAGGGTTTGCATTAAATTGACGAAACAACACCCATACTCTGCAAACAAGGGGCCGGAGCGACACATCGTGCTTGTCTCTCCGGAAATCCACTGGAATACCGGCAACATCGGTCGCACCTGTCTTGCCGTCGATGCATTTCTGCACCTCATTAAACCACTGGGGTTTTCCCTGCACGCGCGTGAGCTCAAACGGGCAGGATTGGATTACTGGGATAAAGTAAAATTGAGCATCTGGGAGGATTTTGACCGATTTGAAACAACACTGGCACCCGCACCGGGTGAAATTGTACTGCTCACCAAAAAGGGGCTAAAACCGTTTTGGGCCATGCCGTCTCCGAGGCGGTTGTTTCTGATTTTTGGCTCGGAGACAAAAGGATTGCCGCAATTGATCCTGTCGCGCTATAAAGAATTGACCTACCATATCCCCATATCCGCTGAATCCAGAAGTTTGAATTTATCCACCGCGGCCGGCATTGTCCTTTATGAGAGTTTGCGGCAATCGGGCTTTGAAAATTTCTGGAAACCGAATTAAATACGATTCAGTCTTGACACCCGAATTAATATCCAGTAGAGGTGGTGTGTTATCTCCTCTAAGTCCATTCGAATTATCTTAA
>CAMYNZ010000060.1 GCA_947259865.1 uncultured Desulfobacterales bacterium
AACCGCTCACCATGAGTGAAATCGGGAGTGTGATTCGTAGGGTACTCGACAATAATTGATGGAAGTTAAAAAATTTGGTTCTTCTCCACTTTAGTTGGAGAAGAGGGTCCAAGGATTCCAGGGGTCAAGGATCCAAGTGTTTGTTTTCTAAAGACTTTATCAGCGTCTTTAGCATTCTTCCGCTTTCTAGGATGTCTTTTTTTAGCCTACCCAATACACCTTTTTCAATACTCTCATATATTTGTAATTCTTTAGCATTTCACTCGACCCCTTGAATCCTTGACCCCTTGTACCCCCTGGGATCATACCTGCTCAATTGAAGATAACTGTTTATTCTGCTTTAATTGCCTACAACTAATCCGGACATGACCCTAATTTAATACCCCGATGCCCGAGTGTAATTGGGAAACTCAATTATTCGATCACCGCCAATCGATCAGCCCGGCGAGTTGTCTCCGGCAACCGGAAACCCCGGCAGCAGTTCAAGACAAAATGAATACAATCCTTTAAATCCACGCGATGGCCAATAGATACAAAAACCGGTTTAACGTTACTGCGGGTCCGCAAAACAGCACCTATAATTTCTTTCTGATCTTTCAAATAGCTGAACCCGCCCTGCTCGGGACCCGGTTCATCATATTCACCTACAAGTATGTTTTTGGCACAGCCGATGGACGGAACATCAAGCAGTAGTCCGATGTGACAGGCGATCCCGAATCGACGCGGATGGGCAATACCGTGCCCGTCAATTATGAGCAGGTCCGGTAGTTGATCCAGTTTCTCGAGTGCTTCGAGGATTACGGGAGCTTCTCGAAAAGACAGCAGTCCCGGGATATACGGAAAGTTGACAGGACGCTGACTGACTGCCTGTTCCAGCGGTTTGAGACCCGGGTATTTGAAACTGACCACCGCCGCCTGCGACATACCGTCGCGGTAACCGGTATCGATCCCGGCCACTGTTTCAACGACTGTTAACCTTGATTTTCTAATAACATCTCCGGCAAGCAGGTTTTGAAGGGCAGCGGCATCAGATGGTGTTAGGTCCCATTGCGGTCGAATAGAATCCATTTTTTGTTTTTGATAATTCGGCATTGAGACGGCACCTACTTTACCTCCGGCTTGAGGCGCTAACATCCTAACGCCAAGCGCGACATATCCTCATAAGTTTTTTTATAATACAATAACCGCGAATAAGCAATCTGACGATAGGCGTGGTATTGGGCAAATAACTGGTCATCCCGTGGAGGGGTACCGGACAGGCTGGCCTGAGTCGAAGAACAGGAAGTGGCGGCAAAGATTTTGGGTCTGACTTTATAGCCGGTAGGATTCCAAATCGGTGATGCGCGGGGCACGGTCGGGTATATGCTGCTTTGGTTATATAACCAAAGTGTAAGCCATATTTTTTTGGTAAGCTAGATTCAGCTGAACCGGGGTGGGTGGGAAGCAGATACTATCTTTTGAAAAATTTTTTTAGACGCTTTATTATCTTTTCTATTTTACCGACCGCACCGGCCCGGGGATGCAGCGGACAATTGGCCGAAGGTACATTTCCCGCCAAAAAGAATTCTTCAATCGGTTCGGGGCAATCTCTTTTTTGCGACAGAAGCCCGGTTTCGGAGCAAACGGACCGTTTCACAACCCCTGAGGGTATTTCAAACTCCGCTTCGGTGATGTATTGGGGTATCAATTTTATAAGTTCTGTCCAAATCGGCAGTGCGGCAGAGGATCCGGTGGCGGCAATTGTATCACCGTTGTCAAATCCCACCCAAACCAGCGCCAGCAGATCCGGTGTATAGCCCACAAACCAGGCGTCTCGAAAATCATCGGTCGTGCCGGTTTTACCCGCTACCGGCCACGAGATACCGTCTTTGCTTAACGCGCTTGCAGTTCCGTCCCTTACCACACTTTGCAGCATGGAGGTCATGATAAAGGCCCTGGCAGGCGACATCAAGCGTTCAACATTCACATGGGTTCGTTTCAGCACCTTGTCATTTTCGTCCACCACATCCTTTAACGACAAAGGATAAGGCAGAACGCCTTCTGCGGCAAAGGCACAATAGGCACGGGCCAGATCCATAGGTATCACTTCGAATGCCCCCAGCGCCAGCGACGGGTAAGGTTTGACCGGTGTGGAAAATTGAAATCGCTCGATTTGGTCGACAACACGCTCCAGACCGACCTTCATGGCCAGATCAACAGAGGCAACATTCAGTGATTTTTTAAGTGCCGTTCTCAGACTAACGTCAAGTTCCTCATCCGTTTCGAAATTTTGGGGCCGCCAGGGTTTGCCGTCAACCCTGTATGTTTTAGGCTCATTAAACAACCGGCTGGCAGGCGTAAATTTATCCAGGGCCGCCAGATACACAAAAGGTTTAAAAGCGCTGCCGGGTTGGCGCCGGCTCTGGACGATTCGATTGTACTGGCTTACACCGTAATCTCGGCCGCCCACCATGGCCAGAACATATCCGGTTTTGGGCTGCATTACGATCAGGGCCCCTTGCAATTTCGCAGCAGGGTCTTTGCGTCGAAGTGCAGGTCGGGAGTGCTCCAACCGGGCCAGCCCTTTTTTAAGCGCCCTTTCCGCGGCTTTTTGCACCTGGGTATCCAGGGTGGTGTAAATTGAGAGACCGAGACTCGAGAGGGTTTCGGAAGAATAGAGGGTTTCAAGTTGCCGGGAGAGATAATCCATAAAATAGGGTGCTTTTTTGCTAAAGGGTTTAAATCCGACGACATGGACCGCCAGGGATGTGTTTATCCGAAGTTCTTTATCGCTGATCCAGTCCTTTGCATGCATGGCCTGCAACACCGTATTTCTGCGTCCTTGACAGCGCACCTTATCTACATAGGGAGAAAAATGATTCGGCGCCTTAATCAATCCGGCAATGGTTGCAGTCTCGACAAGCGAGAGCTGGTCGACCGGTTTGCCAAAATAAAAATAAGACGCTTCACCGATGCCATTGATGGCCACCGGGCCTTTCTGTCCCAGATAGATCTCATTTAAATAAATCTCCAGAATTTCGTCTTTATCGTACTTGATCTCCATTACGACAGCCAACAGCAGTTCTTTCAGTTTTCGAGAAATCTTTCGATCCGCGGTCAGAAAGTAGTTTTTAGCCAACTGCTGGGTTATGGTAGAGCCTCCCTGCCGGATGTTGCCATGACGCAGATTTATATAAAGCGCCCGCAAAATACCCAGAGGATCGAAACCGGGGTGGTCATAAAAACGATGGTCTTCAGCAGCCAGTACGGCATAAATGAGGTGCTGGGGGACTTGATGGATGGAAACAATTTGCCGCCTTTTGCGTTCCGGACCATAAAACTTTCCAACTTCCTCTGGTTCCAGCTCCAGAATCGGCAACAGCGTCGGTCGATCTACACGTTTGATGGATTTGATGCGATGGTTGGAATACCGAATGTTAACCGGAAACCCCTGGCGAGTTAATGATGGTGTTTTCACGTCCTTCAGGTAAATGTCGAGTGAAAAGGATGCGAATCGGATTTCTCCTTTCTGGCGCGGTCGGTAGGAAACTTCACGATATCCCAGATGGTGCAGTTTCTCTTTAAAAAGTTCCACGTTCAGGCGCTGGCCGGGATACAAAATGGACGTATCCGAATATACCGTTGAAGGAATGCTCCAGCGCCGGGCAGAAAATCGTTTTTCGACCTGGGAGGATAAATAAAAACCATAGGAAGCGATGCCAAGAATTATCAAAATAATGGGCACAGAGGCCCATATGAGCATTTTTTTCAGCATATATCAAATATTGGACAGAAATTTTTTCAATCCCCGGATTTATATCCTGTTTCAACAAAATTTTCCAGCCAATTCGCGCTCAGGACCGTGTCGTATTAGTCAATGAGATAATTTGACCGGTTAAGTTTACCCGTATTTTGCCGATGCATTTAATATCAACTCATATTGGAAAGGAATTCGGTCATGGAACAGTTTTTTACAATTTTACTGCAATTGTCATTTGTTGCCCTGGTTTATTACGCAGCCTACCGGCACGGCTTTAAAGTATCACAGAAAAAGATAGCCGCGGTGGTGCATGAGTTTTCCGAGCCGGTGACGGAATTGATTGATCAGATAAATAAGGAAATCGATCAGAGTGTTGCGGCCGAAGAAATGAATAAGAAATGAGTTAGCGCAAGTCGGACCGTTGTTTATTCTTCATCCCATTCTTTCCGCTTCTGGGGAGGGGGTGGGTCTTCGGTGAGATCGTCTTTATCATCCAGGGGAATATCTTTCTCAATATCGCGTTCTATGAGATCTTCCCAATCATATCCTGGTAAGTATTCTTCATGCATGGTTGCAATAAACTCCGAATTCACTAATGTCTTATTCTAAATTAAATCACAATTACAATGGGTTATTGTTTAGCCGCGGACATCCAGTAAGGCCCCGATCATTTCGTCCTGGATCTTCAGGGTTTTTAAATTGGCCTCATAACCTCTCTGGCTGAGCATCATCTGGGGAATCTCCTCCGTCAGATCCACATTTGACATTTCCTTTTCCACCATTGGATAGTCTTTGGCGTCCAAAATAGGAGGTCCAGGAGAGTCAATCCGAGTCACGGTTACGTCAACACCACCATTGGCACCCTCGCTGAACAGGGCCCGACGCTTTTTGTAACCATCGGTGTTCACATTGGCAATATTGTTTGAGACCACCCTCATTTTTCTGGTGAAGGCACTGAGACCTGATAAACTGCTGTTTATTATGGAAATCAATTTCCCTCCTAAAACAAAAAAAAATCCCTGGGTCGAATCTCCCTCAGGGATTTTGGGTCTGGGCGGTTAAAATTATTGTATAAAGGATGTTTCAGAGAACGGCGGTTAGTTTGTGTTTTTTAGAATAGTTACAACGAAACAATACCCTATTGCTAAAACACGAGCCCCTGCAATGCAGGGGGTTAAAGGTTAATTAAAAAGTTAACATACCGACTGTTCCCTACAAAAGGCCTAATTAATGCCGACTCCAAAACATCCTTTATAGCCTGATAAATGGCGGAATGAAAACTTTTGATGATAAAGAACTGTTCACATCAGATTAGGAATGAATATATACAACTATCATGCCAAGAGTGGTCCCGGGACAGAATAACTAAATATTCAACCAGTTATGCAATTCTCCGGGTGAGAAAACGGGAGATAAATTGACAAAAATCAGCAAAAATTATGACAAAAATTGTCAAATGATTCCTCTTCAAAGGGTCAACCATTTTGGGTCTAGTTTATATATTCCTGATTTGGATGCGTGATGCGTTAGTGGTTTTTATGAAAAGGCCGCCTGGCCTCGATAAAGGCAGGGGTAACGTTCATGGAGGTAGGTGTCAATGTGCGCAGGGAAGGCGCCCTGAATATAGCCTCGGCTTCCGGTGAGAGATTTCCATGAATATTGAGCCTGACCACGCTGTCTGCGGGCAGCTTTTCAAAATGATGGGTTATCCAGGCTTTGAGTTCATGGCTGTGTATGTGGCTGGCATGCAATTCAAGCACCCGCATGGGTCGAACGGGCAGATCATGGAATACCCAACGTTCCAATCGGCAACTACCCGGCCCCGTCCGTTTTAACTCCAGGGTTAAAAATCCTTTGCGTTCGTCTTTCTCGGCAAACGAAGTTCTTTCGATCGACCCGGGATATAAAATCGGCACCGGTAATGAATTGCCGCCAAGATCACGGTTTAATATCTGAAAACGATGGATATGGCCCGCCAATACCGCCGCGAATTGCGGGGGGATATCGGTGGCCTTGATGACATCGGGGCTATAGCGAAAGGTATAATTCACGGGGCCGACCCTGGCGCCCTCAATGGACTGGTGAAGACATAAAACATACCCGTCAGCTTTGGCATCAAGCCAATCGGTTTGTTCAAGTATACCGGGGAATTCGTTGCGTATGTTATGGCGTATAAAAGGAAAACCCGCCAGTGCCAGAGTAAACCCGCCAATCCGCATGAGAAAGGTCTTGGGGCGGTCAAAAATATGGATGTTGGGATGGATTGCATACCGGTTGTGGGGTATGGCCGATCGCTCATGGTTGCCGGGAACCAGATAAACCGGAACACCCTGGTCCGCGACGCGTTTGAGGGGTTCAAATGCCATTTCCACCAGTCTTGGCGGGACTTTACTGCGATAGAGAAGATCGCCGCCGTGCAGGACACAGTCAACTTCATGCTTTAGAGCCGGCGCCAGCGCGCGCTCCAAATTCGCAAAAAATTCCGGCCCGCGTCTACGGCGCTTTATGCGTGGTCGAAAGGGCAGATCGTAGCCCAAATGCGTGTCGGCAATAAATAATATACGTATCGTCTGAATATCGCTCATATCCATCTCAAGGCTTTGCCCAGCGCTTCGGGGTGCAGAATCGATTTCGGACCCGGGCGAAGCGTAACCCATCTGTTTTCTGAAATCAGCCGCCGCAGTTCGGTGGTCACGACCCGTAAACGATCATAGGTTTTAAGATCGAAGTTGTGCTGCCGGGTTCTGAATTGAGTTTTACAACCGGGTGAAAGGGGCAGGCGCGTTCGGGCCGCCGCAGACTGACGATCAATAATAATCCCTTTATTGAACACGATAATTATTATTTGGCCCGAGCCGTCGCAAATCTCCCAGGCCAATGTTGATTCACTCAGCAAGCAAAGCCAGCGTGATCGGCGAATCCAGTAAGCACAACGGCTTATAACAGATTCCAGGCTGCCGGCTACGGATTCAGGGGTCCATTCTCTTTCTTCTGAATCTTTAGTGTTTGCTGTTTGAATTTGTTCGGCATCGGCTTTGTCTTCGTCTGACATATCCGTTTCGACCGCTGCTAAAGCTTCACGCCAGAGCTGGGTGCCGATGGTCATTAAAGCACGCCATACCGGTTTGTTTTTCAGGACTTGCTGATGTTTTTGGCAAAGAAAATGAAAACCACTTCGAAAGACATCATCCGGGGGTGCATATTCCTCGGGAATACCCATTAGCGCTGCAGTTGCAGAAGTATCCTCCGGGACCGGGTCGAATTCGCCGCTTTCGATCAACTCGCTCAGCGCTGAAAGCGACACCAGGGATTTTCTGGAGGGCAGTGGTCCATGGCGATGAATATCGTCCGGGATCGGTGCCATTTGCCGAAAATCCCGGGAGCAATACCATAGATTGCGATCTCGTTTACGTAAGGCAACATTGTACGGCGGAGAGTATGTTTTTATCTGGTCGGATTCAAGAATGGCGGCTTCCAGGGCTGAACCTGTGCGGGTTATCTCTAGATCCGCAGCCTGACTCAGCATTTCCAGTATATGCTCGGCGTGCTGGATGCGTTTTTGAAAATAACTGTTGACCCGTCGTTTGAGCGACCGGGCCTTTCCGATATAGAGCAGATCGCTATTGGAACGCAGCATTCTATAAACGCCCGGCGCATCGGGTAATTTGAGCCGAATATCCGGCTTCATGGGATAAACGCGGTCTACCCGTGCAGGTACGCCAGTCTGGACCAGCCAATCACGCAGTTGGCCAATGGTACGGATACCATATCCGCTTTCCAGCCGCTTGATCAAATTTCGCCAGATAACCACCGTTGCGGCAACGTGTGCTTCACAGCGCTTTAGCTCCGGCACCGAATGACCGAAATATCCGGCAATTGCTCTAATCCCGCGGCGAGGTAAACCGGGATAAAGGCGCCTGGCAATCTCATGGCTGCAAAAAATATCAAAAACAAAGGCAGCGGCGCTGCTATACTCACGGTGCAGTTCTCTTAGAAATGGCTCTTCAAAACGTGAGTAATGAATAACGGTCGGACAGATATTTTCTTGATTGTTCAGCCCAATTTTGCGGGCAACTTCATCCAGCATGTTCCAGACGGACGCCGGGCTGCAGGCTGTGTGCAAATCCTCACCGCAGATGCCCGTAATACGGCTAATCCGGGGCGGGATTTCAACGCCGGGGGGCAATTTGATCAAATGCGACGTGATGGAAGAAAAAGAGTTGGCAGGATGATCCGAGGCACACAATCGCGTCCATCCGATCTCCAGAAGGTGGCCATTGCCGGGATGACTGCCGGTAGTCTGGCAATCAAGTGCAAGAATTTCGAGATCAGCGAGTGGCGTAGTCATTATATTTATAAGGACACGATCAAAAGTGGTTTGTCCCCAAAATAAATTACAAAATCCAACAAACAGTTTTCAAACCAAAGCATGACGTTTTGTATATATCTGGGACCCAACACCAGATCAATGATCGACGACAGACTGCTTTTTGCGCGAAAGCGCATACCCTTTCGGGGTCAGGTAAGCGGCAAATCCCAGCCGGTCCGTATCAACCGCACCCATGACAAACAAAGGTTTGATGGCCCGGCGGACATCTTCACCCGACATGTTTAGCTGCCCGGCGATATCGCTGATATCCATAATTCCGGGAGGACCGACTTGCTCCCACTCTTTAGCCAGTATATTCAGTATTGACTGCTGGCAGGCCTCATCTTTTATCGGCGTTTTCTCGGAATTTTTGTTCACAGCCCCGGGTCCTTCCCCATCCCATGTCATTCAACTAATTTAAGCTTTTTAGCATAGCCGGCAGCCTCAAGTCCAGCCACACAACCTTCTCCAACGGCTTTGGCCATTTGCCATGGTGGACCGCAGATGTCACCGGCCGCATAAACACCCGGCACATTGGTTTCCTGTTTTTTGTTGGTTCGGATATATTTGGCATCATCGTCTAAAAAAATCCCCAGGTTGGTTGCCAATTCCATAACACCCTTTGCGCCCTTTTCGATAAAAACGCCGGTGACCGCTATTTTTGATCCATCCTCGAGCACCAATCCCTCAACCTCATTTTCCCCTGTGATTTCTTTTACTTTCGCACCTTCATGAAAAATGGCTGCGCTGTTTTGGATTTCCTCCCGCAGGACATCAACCACATCCAGTTTTTCAAAAATGAGATGAACAGATTTCGAATCATGCAGCAGCGTCAAAGCGCCGCTCACAGCCGCACTTTCGCCACCGATAACGGCCACGTCCTGACCCTTAAAAAAATTCGCATCGCATTCAACACAGTAACTTACACCGCGGCCCAGCAACGCCTTCTCCCCGGGAACGCCAAGTTTGTTGCGCTGGGCGCCCGTGGCGATAACAAGACTTTGGCACCGAATCATTTTCCCGCTTTCGGTCTTGATCTCGAAAAGTTCATCAACCCGTGAAACCTTTAGAACATCTTCTTCCCAAATTTCGGAACCAAACCGCAGCGCCTGTTCCAGACCGATTCGAAGCATATCCTCACCGGCGATGTTAAAAATGCAACAAAAGTTTTCGACATGAGCATGGTACAGGCTGCTTTTTGTCTGCTTCCCCAAAAGCAGCACGGTTACCTTAGTGCGCGCGGCGTGGATGGCCGCCTGCAGGCCCGCAGGGCCGGTTCCCAATATGACAATATCATATTTGACGGTGTCCTGCATCAATCTCTCCTCATTGCTAAGATCGTTGATGGTGAAAATTGATTATCTGATTGTTAATTTGACAGTAAATTTAGCCTATTTTACCGGAGAAGTGCCCGCTACGGAACGATACACCCACTCCGGCAAAAGGAGATTTTTTTCCGCAGCGGGTGCAGCCTTTATAATTTCAAATTAGTAGATTCGCTTAAATAGACGATTGGCCATATCGCGGTCAAGGTCCATGAGAATTTTGTACTGTGCCAGTGAAGCACTTTTGTCTCCATTAGCAATGTACATCTCTCCCAGTTTAAAGTGCGCCGGCACGTAATCGGGGTTTACCCGGATGGCCTGTATGTATGCGGCCATCTCTTCTTCGAATTCAAGAAGCTGGCCATAAATCAGGCCCATGTTGTAGTGGGCCGGTGCAAATGCCGGCTTAATTCCGATGGTCTTTTTGTGGGCTTCCAATGCTTGCTGGTATTGTCCGAGCTTACCGCAGGCAATGCCCATGTAATAATAAGCGGATGCATCCGAAGGATCGACCCGTATTGCCTGTTTAAAGGATGATTTGCCTTTGGCGAACATACCGAGCCGTGCGTATAGCAGGCCCAGGTTATAATGTGCCGGGCCGAAATCCGGATCTATGCGGGTAACCTTGCGGTAGGTATCAATAGCATCATTATGTCGGCCGATCTTTTTGTAGTAATTAGCCAAATTATGGTAAGCCGGTGCGTCTTCGGGGTTCGTTTTTATTGCCTGTTTGTATGCACTGATTGCGTCTGTCGGCTTATCGAGTCCGGCGTAACAATAGCCCAATCCAAACCATGCCCTGGGATCATTGGGGTCCTCTTCGGTGGCCTTTTTGTAATAGTGAAGGGCTTCATTATATTCTCCGCTGATTGAATAATGAAACCCCTTTTTACAAAGTTCGGCGGCGATTTTTGGATTTTCACCGCCAAAGCTGAAGGTCCATTCGGCCAGGGATTTTGTTGTTTTGTTAGCCTTTAATCCAATTACAGATCTACTGGATACGGCAAAGTTAAGATTCTGGCCGACTGCAGACTGGAAGGACGCTATACCGATAACTTTACCCTTCATGTTGATGACCGGACTTCCGCTGGATCCCGGGGAGATCGGCGCTGACATCTGAAAAAAATTGCCGATGTTCGGCATCCTTCGAATCGAGGAAACAATACCTTCGCTGACGGTTTGATGAAGCCCCAGGGGGCTGCCGACCACAACAACCCGTTGCGCAATGGAGGGCAATTCTTTGGACACGCTAACATACGATATCTTTTTGGGGGGAATATCCACCAATACCTTGATAACATCCGCGTCTTCATTCTCGGCCAGGATCGAAATTATCGGAAACTTCTGGCCCTTATACGTACGGACAACTGCAGAGTAGGCACCTTTTAAAACATGATAATTGGTAACCAGATGACCTTGGTTGCCGACAAAAAACCCGCTTCCGATACTTATCGGTTTATTCTCTAAATCGTAGGTTAATATCGTAACAACGGCCGGTTGAACCTTTTGTACCAGTCTGCCTAAGCTCACCGCCTGGCTTGCCGGAGTTCCCAGGATGAAAGCAAGCACAAGCCCTGACAATATCTTGAGAATCGCACTTGGAAATAGTTTTTTCATATTTACAACCCTGTCTTTCACTAGGGAGTCAACGACCACCCGCGAAATACTGTGCCATAATTTTTCAAATCCGTCATTGCGGTCCCGGATCAAGTCCGGGATGACGGAGATCCGTGGATCGCCAGGCTCACCCCCCTGAGCGGAGTCGAAGGGCAATCCAGTTTTACGGATGATATTTAGCGGCCACCATCGATGGATCCAGAAAAATGACGCTGAAAATAAAAATAATCATCAAACCGGGAAGATAAAGAATGCGGCAGGAAAAATTTGAAATACCCCGATCTTTGGCGATGTAGAGGTATTCTGGCACGAAGGCATATCCGTTTTTGCCCCTGATCTGAATGATTTTTTGGAAACAGCCGAAAATTTGAAGTTATGGGAGGATTTCAAAGTTGCCGAAATTGTTAATAACTTGTTTATAACTGCGCAAGTTTCTGTATTTAAATGTAAAAATATTATTTAAAAAAAATGTATCAATTCTGGATAGTTAACATTATTGATAAAAATTGATCGAATAAATTCAACCAGATAAATATTGTTAATAATTATCTCCGCGGCAAAATAAAAATCGAATTAATCACATTTGACATAATTGCCATAATATTTAAAAAATCTCGCTTATTATTTTAGTAAGATCAAGCGCGTTGGAGTCGTCCAATCACCCCTCCCGGGTAAACGTCATCACATTTAATAATTTTTAGACACCGAGGAACATTGCATGGGCAGTATCCTAATCATTGAAGATGAAATAGGAATTCTGGAATTGATAAAAGAGGTGTTAACCCTGTGCGGCCACAATGTTGACACGGCCAGCGACGGCCGGGAGGGTATTCAGAAGTTTGATAACAACAGTTTCGATCTGGTGATAACCGATGTGTGCATGCCGGGTACCGGCGGCCATAGCGTTGTGCAACACATCAGAAATTCCTGCAAAAAAGGTACCCCAATAATCGGGATGTCCGGCACACCCTGGCTGCTTCAAAATCAGGATTTTGACGTGGTTCTTCCGAAACCATTTCCGCTCCAGACCCTGATTGACTCGGTCAAACACCTGCCCCAAATGGCTGCCACCGCTTAGACGTTATCTCAAAAATGCATCTAACGCTCAATTACGGCGTTGCGAACCTCCTCATAATGCTCACAGAAGAAAGTGAGCTAAAGTTAAAAGTGATCTAAAGTGACTAAAGTTAATGAATTCTGTCGTTTATATAAAAGATAAAGCGGAGCAACACCTTAACTTTAGACACTTCGAATTTTAGTGCATTTTAGACACTTGCCATTGGTTTCAACAACAGATAGCGCTCTGACCTTGAGGCGGGATCACATATCTATTTGGAAGCAGGATCAATCCTGAACCGCTCCCTTCAGCCCGATTTCCTCGGCCACCTCTCGCATTCCCGTGATGGTATCAGTGATAAGCTCGGTCAGGTCAATGCCCAGCATCTGGACCCCCTTCTCGATGATGGATCGGTCGACCCCGGCCGCAAATCGTTTATCTTTCCATTTCTTTTTTACGGATTTGGTTTTGAGGTCAAGAAGGCTTTTGGATGGGCGCACCAGGGCGGTGGTGACCACCAGTCCGGTCAACTCGTCAATAGCAAAGAGAACCTTTTCCAATTCTGTTTGGGGCTCCACATCGGTACAAATACTCCATCCGTGACTCACGACGGCCCTGACGTATTCTTCGGGCCAATCATTTTCCCTGAGGATTTCCTGGGTTTTATGACAGTGCTGGTCAGGAAACTGTTCATAATCAAGATCATGAACAAGTCCGATCACACCCCATTTATCTTCATCTTCACCGCGCTTCCTGGCAAAATAACGCATAACTGCTTCCACAGCCAATGCATGTTTTATCAGGCTTTCATTTTTGTTGTACTCGTTGAGTAGACGAAAAGCCTCCTCACGGGTTGGGACTTTTGAATCCATCTAGGTACCTCCTGTTAAATATTCCGACTGTTAAAAATATGCTCCGCTGGCTGTCAGATATGCACCGTCTCGGGGGGCTGGGGATTTTTTTGGCGGCATGATGAAAACGCCAGCGGTTTTAAATGGCAAAGGGTACCTGCCGCCTGGATAGGCAAAAGCAGTTGCGTCAAATTGCGGGACGCTTTATGTTCTCAACGGCAGGGAGTAAATTGCAAGGGAGTTGCCGTTTTCGGAGCCGACTCGCCAATGATCCGGCATCATGCCGCCAAAAAAATCCGCTGCCCCCCGAGACGGTGCATATCTG